>NZ_JBHWVJ010000012.1:0-116733 GCF_042736725.1 Streptomyces sp. NPDC060028
GTACGACGGCGGGCGCGGCGGCGGGAGCGACCGGCGCGGCGGCCGGAGCCGGGTGCGCGGCCGGGGCCATGGCGTGCGCCTCGGGGCCGGGGACGTAGGCCATGGCGGGAGCGGCGGCCGGCGGGGCGGCCACGAAGCCGGCGGGCGGCCCGCTGCGCTCCAGCCGGTCGAGCCGCGCCTGGAAGGACCGCTCGTCGCTGAAGGCGGCGGGCAGCAGCACCCGGGCGCAGATCAGCTCGAGCTGCAGACGCGGCGAGGTCGCGCCGCGCATCTCGGTGAGCCCGGTGTTGACCAGGTCGGCGGCGCGCGACAGCTCGGCGGCCCCGAAGACGGAGGCCTGGGCCTGCATCCGCTCGACGACATCGGAGGGGGCGTCGATGAGCCCCTTCTCCCCGGCGTCGGGCACGGCGGCCAGGATCACCAGGTCGCGCAGCCGCTCCAGCAGGTCGGCGACGAAGCGGCGCGGGTCGTTCCCGCCCTCGACGACGCGGTCCACGACCTCGAAGGCGGCCGCGCCGTCCCCGGAGGCGAAGGCGTCGATGACGGCATCGAGGAGTGACCCCTCGGTGTACCCGAGCAGGGAGGTGGCCATGGCGTATGTCACACCCTGGTCGGCGGCGCCGGCGAGCAGCTGGTCCATGACGGACATCGAGTCACGTACGGACCCGGCGCCGGCCCGTACGACGAGCGGCAGCACGCCGTCCTCGACCTTGGCGCCCTCGCGTCCGCAGACCTCGCCGAGGTAGTCGCGCAGGGTGCCGGGCGGGACCAGCCGGAAGGGGTAGTGGTGGGTCCGGGACCGGATGGTCCCGATCACCTTTTCCGGCTCGGTGGTGGCGAAGATGAACTTGAGGTGCTCCGGCGGCTCCTCGACAACCTTCAGCAGGGCGTTGAAGCCCGCCGAGGTGACCATGTGGGCCTCGTCGATGATGTAGATCTTGTACCGGCTGGCGGCGGGGCCGAAGAAAGCCTTCTCCCGCAGGTCACGGGCGTCGTCCACGCCACCGTGCGAGGCGGCGTCGATCTCGATGACGTCGATGGAGCCCGGCCCGTTCCTGGCCAGGTCACGGCAGGACTGGCACTCCCCGCACGGGGTCGGGGTGGGACCCTGCTCACAGTTCAGGCAGCGGGCGAGGATGCGCGCGCTGGTCGTCTTTCCACACCCGCGCGGCCCGCTGAACAGGTACGCGTGATTGACCCGGTTGTTCCGCAGGGCCTGCATCAGCGGTGCAGTGACATGCTCCTGCCCGATGACCTCGGCGAACGACTCGGGGCGATAGCGGCGGTACAGCGCAAGGGACGACACGTCTACGAGGTTATCCGGGCCCACCGACATCAGCGGCCCGCCGACCCGGACCCGGTCCCGCCGGGGGCCTCCGAGGGCTGCCGGGGCCCGGCCGGGGCCCGCCCAAAGCCGCCCCGGAACGCAAAGCGCCCCTCACGCACCCGCCAGAGCCCACTTACCCTTGCTGCCTTCCGGCCCTGGGGGAGTTGGGTGAGATAGCGCCACGTGAGGGGCTGACCCCACCCTAGCGGATGGATGCCCCCGGAATCGAGCCGGATGCCGGCCGGCTCCCCGCCGGGCGATCACGTTCGCGAGCACCCCTCAACGTCTTGTATTGTTTGCGGCGGAGGATTCGCCTAGTGGCCTAGGGCGCACGCTTGGAAAGCGTGTTGGGGGCAACCCCTCACGAGTTCGAATCTCGTATCCTCCGCCAGTGCCTCACCGGGCACTTGAAGGCCCCGACCGGGAAACCGGCCGGGGCCTTCTGCGTTCCCTGGTCTCAGTTCGAGTCTCATTTATTTGACGTATAACCGGATGTTTCGCCCGCATTCTGGCTTCGACGGCCTACCCCTCGTACTCCCAAGGGTTCAGCAGGAGTGCGCCTGATCGCGCCAGATGCTTGATGTTGCGGCTCACCAGCGTCCAGCCGTTCGCCAGGGCGGTGGCGGCGATCAGCGCATCGGGTGGATCGATGCTGGTTCCGACGCTCTTGAGCCTCCGGTGAAGAGCGAGGTAGGCGAGCGCCTCCCGCTCACCGACGGCGGCGATCCGGTCGCGGTACTGATCACGGATGTCCGTGAGCGCCCGTTCGAAAGCGGTACGCCGCACCAGATCCGGTGTCCCCTCGATGCCTGCCTCGATCTCCGCGATCGTGATGACGCTGAGGTAGAGGGCGGGAGCTGGAACAGACCGAGCTCAGGCGACGACGGCCGGGGGCCGGTTCGGCCGGGTGGTGATCTCGGCGACCACATTGGTGTCGAGCAGATAGATCACTCGCCATCCGCCTCGTCGTCGTAGGACCGCTGCCCGAACTCCAGCCCCTCGAACGGGGCCGCCGTGAGCCGTTGGAGAAACCCGTCGCTGCCCAGGGTCGCCCAGCGGTGAAGCATGTCGGGCAGGGCATCGATGTCGGTGTCGGCGAGCTCGGCATCGAAGTGCCCGAGCTGCTGCTCGGGCAGAGACTCCCGGATCTCCCGGATCGTCCGGAACGGATGGGGCTCCTCTGGTGTGCGCGGCGGGAGCGGCAGATTCGGGGCAGTGCTCATGATCGGCTCCACGCTGTGATCCACGGGCCCATGCCTGGACACCACCCTAGGCCGGGCGGCCCTGGAGCGGGTCGGAAACGACCCGAATCCGAGCTTTGACGGGACCCATCCGCCGAGTCGCCGCTGTCTGTGTCTGGCAGCCGCCGTCCGCCGGCGACAGCGATGTCCCCTTGGTTGGAACCAGCTGAACGAAGCTGTCGGGCTGGACACAATGGGGAGCGCCGCCCTGCAGCCGGTTTCGTGACACGTCGCGTGCACCGCGTCATTGGTACGTGGCGAAGATCAGCTATCCCCTCCACCGAAGGTAGCGAATGACGCAGAGCACAGCCGCCCGAGCCGGACGCTTCCACACGGGGCGTTTATCCGGGGGACTGCCCCAGGCCTTGGATGCCTGGCGCGTCACCACCGACGATGCCGATGTAGCCGCGCGTGTCGCCGGCTTCCTGGGTGGCGAACCTCAACCGAACGAAGGGACAGGAACAGCTGGCCTTGCCTACGAAGTGCTGACGAGCCGCGAGAGCGTACGCGTTCTCCTGGCCGGGCCCGACGCGGTGGCGGCACACATGGTCCTCCGGGGCAGTACGGGCGTCATCCACGAGTGCGACGGTGTGGAGTTCCTGTCACCGAAAGCGAAGAAGGGCCAGCCCTGCGGCTGCCCTCCACTGCTTGAGGACAGGAAGCTGGCGGCCAAAGATAGGCGCGGCCCGACGCCCTCCGTCGACATCACCTTCCAGATCGCAGCGGCACCCGAGCTGGGCGCGTTCCACTTCATGACGGCCTCGTGGCAGATGGCCGCTCAGCTCTCCGACCTGACGGACGCGCTGGAACGTGTCGACGGACCGGCGATCTGCGACCTCATCATCGAGCTCGCCGTCTACACGACCAAGGCGGGCAGAGACGTCTGCTACCGAAAGCCGGTGGTCACGGTGCTCGGCAGCCCCGACACCGTTGCGCCCGAACCCCCGCCGGCGACCGAACCCATGCCTGCTCCGGCACCACCTGCACCCCGCCGCAAGGCCAGGCCGGCCCCTGAGCCCACCACCCCGTCCGCATCTGAGCCGAGGCACTCGGTCAGCGTGGATGCCGCTCTGCTCCACCGTGCCGCCCAGGTGCTGGGCACCGGCGACCACAAGGAAACCGTCATCGCCGCCCTGTCCGAGATCGTGGCAGGACGGCAGCAGACCGCAGAGCTTGCCCGGCTGCGAGAGCATGTCGGACGCATCGCCGACATCGCGCGGCACATTCGCGGGTGTACAGCACCGTTCGGCGAGTCTGCAGCCGCTACCTTCGCCGCAGGTCGGGACACCCGCGACCGTCGCCGAACCCCCCGACGAACATCTGGAAAGCGTGTTGGGGGCAACCCCTCACGAGTTCGAATCTCGTATCCTCCGCCAGTGCCTCACCGGGCACGATGTCGAAGAGCCCCGCTGCTTGCAGCGGGGCTCTTCGCGTTCCCGGCCGGGGTCCGAAGATCTGCACCCGTCGATCACCGTGGGGCGCCCTCGCGCCGGCGGTGGTGCTCGCCCGGGGGTCCTTCCGGGTGATCGTCGAGGGTGCCGCGCCAGGCCTCCGGGGCCGGTTCTCCGGAGGCGTGGCGCGCACGGCGGGCGGCGAGGGGCCCGGCCCGCGCCGCCGTACGGCATCGAAACGGCGGCCTTGCGCCACGCTGGGCCTTTACATCCATCTCGCTTGTGCCGCCTTAGTGTTGACGGCGTGACATGTAATTCTGAGGGCCCCATCGACCCACCAGGAGACTTATGAACACCGCGTCCCGGACGGCAGATCCCGACGTCTCTTCCTCGGGTCCCGCCGTCGACACGCTCGGGATGTCCGCCGCGCAGGCCCGCAGTGCGGAGCTGGAGGAGCAGATCCTCAAGGATCCGGGGCAGTTCCGGGTGTTGACGGGGGACCGCCCGACCGGCCGGCTGCACCTGGGTCACTACTTCGGCACGCTGCACAACCGCGTACGTCTTCAGGACCTCGGCGTGGAAATGCTCGTGATCATCCCGGACTACCAGGTCCTGACCGACCGGGACGTCGCGGACAACCTGACGTGGCACGTCGAGGAGCTGGTGCTGGACTACCTCGCCATCGGCGTGGACCCGGCCCGCAGCACGATCTTCACGCACAGCGCCGTCCCGGCCCTCAACCAGCTGATGCTGCCCTTCCTCAGCCTGGTCTCCGTCTCGGAGCTCAACCGCAACCCCACGGTCAAGGACGAGATCACCCACTCGCGCCAGTCCGCCGTGAGCGGCCTGATGCTCACCTACCCGGTCCACCAGGCCGCGGACATCCTCTTCTGCAAGGCCAACCTGGTCCCGGTCGGTCAGGACCAGCTCCCGCACCTCGAACTGACCCGGACCATCGCGCGCCGCTTCAACGACCGCTACGGCAACGGCACCCCCGTGTTCCCCCGGCCCGATGCCCTGTTGTCGAGCGCACCGCTGCTGCTCGGCACGGACGGCACCAAGATGAGCAAGAGCCGGGGCAACGCCATCGCCCTGGCTGCCGACGCCGACGAGACCGCCCGCCTGCTGAAGGGGGCCAAGACCGACGGCGAGCGCCACATCACCTACGACCCGGCCGCGCGCCCCGAGGTGTCGTCGCTCATTCTTCTGGCGGCCCTGTGCCAGGGCCGTACTCCTCATCAAGTGGCCGACGAGATCGGCTCCGCGGGAGCCGCCGCGCTGAAGAAGACCGCCACCGAGGCGGTCAACGAGTACCTGGCGCCGATCAGGGCCCGCCGGGCCGAGTACGCGCAGGACCGCGGCTACCTCCGCCGGACGCTGCGCGAGGGCAACGAGCGCGCCAGGGCCACGGCCGACACCACCCTCACCGAGGTGCGTGCCGCCATGAACAGCCAGTACTGACCGTCCCCCGCCCGGAGCGGGCGGCGGGCTGACGGTGTGAGAGGGGCGGTCCCGATGGGGCCGCTCCTCTTTCGTGTGCGCGCGGCCGCGCGGTGACCGTTCCCGGGACGAGCCCCGGGACGAGCCCCGTGTCGGGCGCCGGTCCACGCCCGGACGACCGGGCCTCACCGGCGACCCGAGTCCACCTCAAGCCGTCCCCGGTGGTTCATCGAGCCAGGTCGGTGACGCTTGACGCCAGAGGTCGAGCAAAACCCTACGCGTCTTCTGCTGTCGACAGACCTCTTGAGGTAGGCATCCTATGAAAATCCTCTTGGTCGCCATGCCATGGCAAGGGCTTGACACGCCGTCGAGCGCGCTCGGAATCCTGGGCCCGTGCGTCCGCAGACAAGCCGCCGGCTGGGAAGTCGACGAGCTGTACGCCAACATCCCGTGGGCCGAGCACCTGATGCGTGAGAGCAGCGGCCACATCACGGCGGAGCACTACGGGGAGGTCGCGGTCCAGGTCTTCCACGGCGTGGGCGACTGGGTGTTCACTTCGGCGCTGTACGACGTCGACGGACATCGGGTCGACGAGTTCTCCGAGTTCCTCCAGAAGCGCGGCATAGAGCCGCAGGTTCCCGTCGAGATGCAGAAGCACTCCCGGGAATTCATCCGGAACCTCGCGGCCGAGATCGCCGCGGATGCCCCGGACGTCGTGGGCTTCACGAGCACCTTCATGCAGAACGTTCCGTCCCTCGCCCTGGCCAAGGAACTGAAGAGGATCGCGCCGGGCATCCGGACGCTCATCGGCGGCGCCAACTGCGACGGGCCGCAAGGTCCCGCCCTGCACCGGAACTTCGCGCAGCTCGACTTCGTCATCAGTGGTGAGGGCGAGCGCGCGCTGCCCGCGCTGCTGAACCGCATCGCCAAAGGCAAGGGTTTCGCCGACGTGCCGGGGCTCAGCTGGCGTGACGAAGAGGGCCGGACGGTGGCGAATCCGCCCGCCGCGGCGGCGCTGCCGTTCGCCGCGGTGCCCGCGCCCGACTACGACAGCTACTTCCGGGCGCTCAAGAGTTCACCCGTCCAGGACCACGTCCGTCCGATGCTGGTCATGGAGACCTCCCGCGGGTGTTGGTGGGGCGACCGCCATCAATGTACGTTCTGCGGCCTGAACGGATCGAACATCGATTTCCGGAGCAAGGCCCCCGAGCGCATCGCCCGGGAAGTCGCGGATCTCGTCGAGCGCTACCAGATCCTCGATCTGGTCATGGTGGACAACATCCTCGACATGAAGTACTTCGGCACGGTCATACCGGAGCTGGCCGCCCTGGACCTCGACCTGCGGATCCACTACGAGATCAAGTCCAACCTGACGCGCGACCAGTTGAAGAGCCTGCGCGAGGCGAACGTGCTCTACGTGCAGCCCGGTATCGAAGGCCTGAGCTCCCATGTGCTGCGCCTCATGGACAAGGGCGTCAGCGGCGCGCACAACGTGCGGCTCCTGCGCGATTCGGAGGACCTCGGCCTCAACGTCACCTGGAACATCCTTTACGGATTTCCCGGTGAGACCGAGGAGGACTACCGCGGACTGCTCAAGAGGTTCACCACGCTCGAACACCTCCAGCCGCCCACCGGGGCCTGGCGCATCGCGTTGGAACGGTTCAGCCCGTACTTCGAGGAGCCGACCAACGGGTTCATGTTCCGCCGTCCCGCCGAAATCTACGACTTCATCTACGAGGTGCCGAGGGATCAGCTCTACGACTTCGTCTACCTCTTCGACACGACCGACGAGGGAATCGTGGGCCCCGTCGAGGACGAGCTGAAGCAGGCGGTCGACGAATGGGCCGCGGCGTACGACCAGAGCAGCCTCTCCTACTGGACCGACGACCGGGACCGGGTCGTCATCGAAGACCGCCGAGCCAGCTGGCCGGAGGAAGTGATCGAGCTGGACGACCGCCAGAGCAACGTGTACCTGGGCATGTTCCAGGGCGCCGGCCAGGAGGGCGTACGCCGCCGGCTGACCTCCGCCGGGTTCGCGGTCGGGGAGGGCGAGGTCGAGGAGATGCTCCGCTACTTCGTCGACCGCGGTCTGGCGTTCGAGGAGGAGGGCCGCTACGTGAGCGTCGCGCTCGAGGTCGACCCGTACCGGCGGAAGCTGGTCAATGGCAAGGAGGTGTTTGCGTCGCGATGAGCGTACTCATGGACTTGGCTGAACTCAGGGAACATGCTTCGGATACGGGACGCCCGTCGACCGGTGCTCGGCCCGCGACCGCGACGCTGACCCTCGGATCCGACGGGGCGCCACTCCCCGCGGCCACCGAACTGGCGGCGCTGCTGCCCCGAATGTCGGTCGCCGGGGTGCGGCTGGCGCAGACCGCCGACTTCGCGGCGCTCCCCGCCGCGGAGATCGTGCGGATCATCGCGTTGATCCGCGAATGCGCCTCGATCGGCGTCCCGGTCTCCTGGTCGCTGATCCTGGACCCGGGACAGCGCGACCTGATCCGTCAGCTCGACCATCTGCCTGCCCCCGACCGGACCGTGGTGGCGGGGAAGGAAGCCGTGGCCGCCGGCGCGTGGCGCTCCTCCGAGGATTTCGGGCTGCTGTATTTCCGCAAGGGTCCGAATTTCCTGTCGGTCGTCGACAACCGGCCCGAATCCTGCCGGCGGATCGTCCTCGACGATCCCGCAACGACGGACGTCTTCCGACAAGGCCTGGCGGGATGCCCGTGGGACGAGCTGTCCCGGGATCCGCAGTACGCAGCCGCCGCGGCGGACCTGGTGGAAAAGGGCCTGCTCCTGCGCGTCGGGGACCACTGCGTGACCCTGCCGCTGCACATGCGTACCTGGCCCCTGGGCGCAGCCCTGCTCGGGGGAACCCTGGCCTCGGCCGGGAAGAAGCCGGAGGAGGGACTCTGATGGCCACCGCCGTGGACGACACAGAGCTGTTCGGCGATCTGCCGCGGCTCGCCCGATTCGAAACCGAACCTGCCAGGCGTTTTCTCGGCCATGCCGTGGAGGAGTATCAAAAGTGCCTGGACAGCCGTGATGCCGAGGGCGTACCCAGCCATCTGCCGCGCGCTTCCGGTCTGCTGTTCGGGGAGGCGGACGACACCGGGATCACCATCCGCGACATCGAATTCGTGCCGAATGTCCGCGACAGCGACGAGAGCGTCATCGCCGAGTTCGAAACGACCATCGCGCCTCGTTTCGGCGACGTGTACCGGAATCCGGGCCGAGGGTTCTGGTCCGACGAAAAGGGTGTGCTCCGGGCGATCCAGCAGCAGGCCGCGAAAGGCCTGGAGCTGATGGGCTCCATACATTCGCATCCGAACTGGCACGAGATCGGCCCGCCGCACGAGCGGTTCCAGCAGCTCAGTGAAGTTCCGACGCGGATGGACGAGTACCTCTTCGGCCAGTCCTGCTGGCCGGTGAATGTCATCTGGTACGTGCATGCGGACAGCGGTGGTCTCGCGCACCGGGTGGCGGGCTGGCGGCCCGGTCCGGAGCCGGAGAGCTGTCGACAGCTCGACATACGGATTCCGTCCGAGGTCTGCGATGAATTCCGCGTGGAATTGCCGTCCGAGTGACGCGAGTTCAAAGGGAACACACGAAGGAGAGGTAAGACATGTCCGATTCCGGGCACAACGCCGTGACCATCAAGCTTCCTGCCGTCTTCCACGCGCTGACCGGCGGCCGGCGCCAGATACCGGGTGCGGGGGACAGCATCAGGGACGTGCTTCACGGTATCGACCGGGATTATCCCGGCGTCCTTGACCGGATCATGGATCGGGAAGGGTCCGTGAAACGCTACGTCAACGTCTACCGAAACGACACCGACATCCGGACCTTCGACGGCCTCGAAACCAAGGTGGAGGATCAGGATGTGATCTGGATCGTTCCGGCGGTGGCGGGTGGCAGCGGAGCGGCGAGGTCACAGGAGTCGTGATGTCGGATACGGATACGGATATGGATACCCTGCCTTCGGAATTCTTCACCGACCCCGGACCGTCCCCGCACGCCGCGACCGCGGAGTTCAGGTCCAAGTGTCCGGTCCATCGGATCGACTATCCCCCGGGCTCCGAGGCGTACGCGGTCCTCGGGCACAAGGAGGTCGAGGAAGCCTTCGGCGACCTGCGCTTGTCCAAGCAGGTCGAGAACCTTCCTCCCCGCTACCGGGACAAAGCGGCCGAGAGCCTCCTCATGGTCCGCAACCTGGGGTTCGCCGACCCGCCCGAACACCACACCCGGCTGCGCAAGCCCATCAGCCGGGCGTTCCTGCCCGGCAGGATCGCCCACCTCCGCCCGCGCATCCAGGAAATAGTCGACGACCTCATCGACGCCTTTCCGGAGTCCGGTGAGATCGACCTGCTGACCGCCTTCGCCCTGCCCCTGCCGCTCACGGTGATCTGTGAGTACCTGGGGATACCGGTCGAGGACCGTCCGCTGTTCCTGGAGTGGGGCTACATCCTCAGCCAGGACCCGTTCCAGCACTCGGAGACGGAGCTGAAGGCGGCGACCGAAGCGTTCACCGACTACTTCACCAAGCTGGTGGCCGAGCGTCGCAAGGACCTGCGGGACGACCTGCTGAGCGAGCTCATCAGGGGCCGGGACGAGGGCGTCTTCAGCGAACGGGAGCTGTTCTCGACGATCCTCCTGCTGCTCATCGCAGGGCACAAGACGGTTGCCAACATGCTCGGGAACGGGACGGCGCTGCTGCTCTGCCATCCCGAGCAGCTCGCCATGCTCCGCGCGCGCCCCGAGCTGGTGCCCTCGGCGGTCGAGGAGATCCTGCGCTACGAGGGCTCGGCCTCCTGGGCCTCGCTGCGGATCGCGGCGCAGGACATGCGACTGGGGGACGTGGCCATCCCCAAGGGGAGCTTCGTGCATCTCTCACTGTCCAGCGCGGGCCACGACCCCCAGGCGTACGACGACCCGGAGCGCTTCGACGTCACCCGGTCGCCCAACCACCATCTGGCCTTCGGCCACGGTCCCCACTTCTGCGTGGGCGCCCCGCTGGGCCGGCTCCAGGGCGAGATCGCTTTCACCACGCTGCTGCGCCGACTGCCGCAGTTGGAACTCGCGGTGGCTCCGCAGGAGATCGCCTGGCTCTCCGACAGCTCGCTCAGCCGCGGGCTCGATGCCCTTCCCGTCCGAGCCGGAAAGCGGGTGCCGCGATGACGACCACGGTGAAGGCCGACGGCGGGAGCATCGCCGTGGTGGGCGTCGGCGGGGTGGGCCGCTGTCTCGGCGGCCGGCTCGCGGTCGCGGGGTGCGACGTGCGGTTCCTGACGCGCGGCGAGAACCTCGCCGCGCTCAAGCGGGACGGGGTGCGCATCACCGACGGCACGAGTGACTGGTCCGTGCCGCAGGTGCGGGCGTCGGACGACCCGCGGGACATCGGCGAGGTCGATTTCGTCCTGCTGTGCGTGAAGACCCAGCAGTTGCCGGCGGCCATCGACGCGCTGGCCCCGATGGTCGGCGAGGGCACCGCCGTGATCACCGTGCAGAACGGGGTGGAGGCTCCCGAGCAGGTGGCAGCCGGTATCGGCCGCGAGCGGGTGCTTCCCGGCATGGCCAGGGTCGTCGCCCTGCCGACCGATCCGGGCGAGGCGCGGCGCGTGGGCCCCCCTGGTGCGCTGGGCTTCGCCGAGTGGGACGGCAGCGTGTCCGACCGGGTGCTGCGACTGCGCGAGGTGCTCAGCGCCGCCACGGTGACCGTGATGGAGCCGAGCGACATCTGGGCCGACCTGTGGGCGAAGTTCCTGCTGGTGGCGCCTGTCGGCAGTCTGGGAGCCGCCACGGGCGGGGCGACCATCGGCGAGCTCAGGTCGCGGGCGGGCACCCGGCGGATGCTGATCGCGGGCATGCGGGAGATCTACGAGACCGGCGTCGAGCTGGGGATCGCACTGCCGGCAGACGCCGTGGACACGGCGATCGGGATCATGGACCGGCAGTCGCCCGACGCCACTTCCTCGCTCCAGCGGGACATCCTCGCGGGCCGGCCGTCGGAACTGGAGGCCTGGACCGGGGCGGCGGTCCGCCTCGCCGGGCGGGCGGGCAAGGCCGCGCCGGTCCTCGAGACGGTCTACGAGTTGCTGGCCACGCGCGAAGCGCTGGCGGCGAGCGCGTGAGCCGTAAGCCGTAAGCCGTAAGCCGTAAGCCGTAAGCCGTAACGGAACGCCGGATTCCCGGCCGGGGTCGCCCGGCCGGGAACGCGGCGGTCGTGGGGGAAGGTCAGAAGAGGTCGGTGAAGAACCGGTAGCCGGTGGGGTCGCCGGGCATCTGCCAGTGCAGGCCGCCGGTAGCGGCAGTGGATCGATGGATCCATAGGGTCGTTCTATGACCCGTGGTTCCATGACGGGTTGTTCCATGACCGGCGGGCGATCGCGTACAGGTCCCGGGCCGGGCCGGCCAGGGTCTGGCCCGCGGGCCATACGGCGCGCAGCGTGCGCTCCGGTTCCAGGCCCGCCACCGGGGACGACTTCAAGGTCCCGGCGGCCGGCTCCGCCTCCACGGCGAGCGAGCTGACCACCGCCCCACGCCCGAGGCCGCCGCCCGCTTGATCGCGGTGGTGGAGGACAGCTCCAGCAGGGCGTTCGGCTCCCAGCCGCGCGGCGACGGCCCGCGCGACGTCGGCCGAGCTCCCGGACCGCAGTGCGATGGCCGTCTCGGGCGCGTGCGTACGCAGGGCCATGAGCCATTCGGGGAAGAGGTACTCGGCGATGGTCTGGCTCGCGGCCACGTGCAGATGGGAGTGGCGCCGGGCGCGCAGGGTGTCGATGTCCGCGTCCAGTGGCCCCGTCGCCGCCATCACCGTCTCGGCCCATTCGGCGATCAGCGCCCCCGCCTCGGTGGGCTTGGGGCCGAGGGTGGTGCGCTCCAGCCCAGGAGGTCGAGGGCGGAGAGGTCGGGGACCCGCGGGGAAAGGCGCGTAGAACGACCCTATGGATCCACCGGCCCGCCGCGGCTCCGTCAGGGCCGGTCCCCCGAGCGGGGCAGCAGTGTCCCGCGCAGGAGGCCGCGCAGGGTGAGGCAGGCCGTCACGGCCCATGCCGCGAGCAGGAACACGTACAGCGCGACGGTCAGCCACTCGAAGGCGTGCAGTCCCGTGTGCCGGGCCAGCCCTTCCGTGCCCGTCACGCAGGTGCCGACGGGGAAGGTGAAGGCCCACCACGTCATCGCGAAGCGCATCCCCTGCCGCCAGGCGCGTACGACGGCCACGCTCGCCAGGACGAGCCACAGCAGCGCGAATCCCGTCACGGGAACGCCGTAGAGCACGGCGAGCATCCCGAACCCCTGGTCGTACGGGGCCCGCACCACGTGGGGCGCGACGTCGCCGAACTGGTTGACGGCCGTCACGGACTGGCCCAGCGGCCCGAGCACGAGGAACAGCGTCGGCACCAGGAACAGCGGCAGCCGCGGTCCCGTCAGCAGCCGCGCGAAGACGACGGGCAGCATCACGAACGTCGCCATCATGCTCAGCCCGAACATGCCGTAGCAGCCGAGCAGCAGCGCCTCCTGCCACTGCCCGGTCGGCAGGTGCGGCAACAGCAGGGGGCCGAGCGACGCGGAGACCAGGGGAGCGACGATCGGCAGAAGCCAGACGGGTGAGGCGTTGCCGGGCCGCAGGCCGTGCCCGACGGCCATCAGGTACGGGATCGCGACCGCGGACGCCAGGCCGATGACCGTACCGGCCGTGAACAGCACCGCGTCCACGGCGATGGCCGCGCGCAGGCCGATCCAGTCCTTGCCGACGAGCATCGTGCCGCCGCCGACCGCCAGCAGGGCCATGGCGAGGCATCCGTAGAACGGGGCCACGGCCGGGTCGAGCAGATGGGCGCGTGCCTGGTCGCCGTGGTGTCTCCAATGCGCCGCGCGGGCGCTGAGCAGTACGGCGAGCATCACCGCGGACAGCGCCCAGAAGAGCGAGCAGACCGTACGCAGGCCCGGGAAGGACAGCGGCAGACCGGCGCCGGCGGTGGCGACGATGGCGGTGCCCATCACCGAGGCGTACCAGTTCGGGCCGAGGTGGCGCGCGAAGGCGGCCCGACCGCCCTCCTCCGGCCGGAACGGAACCCCGGACCGCACCTCTGTGACCACGCCTCCACGCTCGCCCGGAAACGGGCGGCTCGCCATCCGACGAGCCCTGACGGCACCCCTCGGAACGACGCCGCAGGGGCCTGGCTAAACTCCGCCTGCCCTATGGAGGGCAGTTGAGTTTCTGGGGGGAACGCATGCCGTACATGTTCAGCGACAAGCGGTGTCGGGGGAGACGCACGCACAGACCGACAGGCGTCACCGCGCTCGTCGCACTGATCATCGCCGTCCTGGCCACACTCGTGGGACCGGTCGGCGCGGCCGCCGCCGCGGTGGCGCCGAAGGACGAGACCCGGGCCGGGGCGCCCGCCTCGGAAGCCGCACCGGAGGCCGCGAAGCCCGCACCCGCGCCGAAGGCCGCGCCCGCGAAGCCCGAGGAGAAGCGGCCCGAACCCGCGGCGGAGCGCGCCGCGGCCGGCCGGGACGTCAGCCGGATCAGCGCGGCCGACACCTGCTCGGGCGCCATCGCGCCGGACACGGTCCACACCTGCGCCGCACGCCCGGCGGGCGGCGCCAAGTTCACCCTCGCCCTCACCGCGGCGACCGACCTGGTCTTCATCCAGGCCGTCTCCACGAGCGGCGGGATCGAGTACCCGAACCTGAAGGCGCCGGACGGCTCCGCGGTCACCTGCGCGCCGCTGGGCTCGTACGGGGAGACGCGCTGCCCGACGAGCAAGCCCGGGACGTACACCCTTGAGCTCACCAGCGGTTGGGCGGACAGCGGGTTCTCCGTCTCGTACAAAGCGCTGCTGTCCGGCACCTCCTGCACCACCGTGACCGGGGCGGAGGCCACCCTCGGGGCGCCGAAGGCCTTCGCCGCCACCGTGGCCGCCGGTTCCGCGGGCGACTGCTTCCGCCTGCCGCTGGCCGCCGGGGCCGTCCTGCGCGCGCACCTGACCTCGTACGAGGTGTACGGCACGGTCTACGACGCCACCGGCAAGCAGACGTGCTCCACCCGGGGGAACTCGCCGGACTTCGACTGCAAGCTGACGGGCACCGCCCCGTTCACCCTGCTGGTCAACCAGGACTACGGGCGGAGCGTGGCCTACGGCTTCACCGTCGCCCGCCTCTCCTACCCCGGCGGCTGCCCCGTCGTCACGGTGCAGGCGTACGGCACGGTCCCGGCCGCCTCGTCCGCGACGCGCTGCCGCATCCTGCGCGTGCCGAGCGCCGGGCCCTTCGCGTTCGGCCCGACCGAGGCCTCGTCCTGGATCTCCGGGAAGCTCTACCAGATGGGCGGCGCCGAGGCGTGCCCGCCGGCGCCCGACGTGCCGTGCACGCTCGCCGCCGGGGACTACACCTGGGCGCGCGACAGCAACAACACCACCGTGGACCCGTACGGCATCTGGTTCCACGCCACGAACCAGGCCACCGGCTGCACGGACGCGCGGGACGACGGCTTCGCCTCCGGCCCGGCGCGGGGCACCTTCACCGGCGCCTCCCAGCGGCTGTGCAGGACGCTCCCGACGGCCACCGGCAAGGGGCTGTACTTCCTCGACAACCCGCCCGCGGACGGCGGCGCGGACCCGGTCACCACGGTCTACGACGCCAAGGGCGTCCAGCAGTGCCGGGCCACCTCCGACGTCTCCGTCTGCAAGCTGACGGGCACCGCGCCCTTCCGCGCGGTGCTCTCGGGCCCCGCCTCGGGCGCCTACCGGATGACCATCCACGGCACCGGTGACGTCAGCGGCTGCACCACCTGGAACCGCACCGGCTTCGGGCCCTCGACGGGCATGAAGGTGGATCTCACCGCCGACAAGCAGGTCGCGTGCCTGGCCGTCGCGGCCGACAAGCACTCGACCGCGGAGATGATCGACTACTCGAACGCCACCAACCGGGTCAACGCCTCGGTACAGATCTACGACGGCGCCGGCGACAAGGTGTGCAGCACGACCGGCAGCACCACGACCGCCTGCGTGTTCCAGACCGGCCCCGCCTACCCGGCGCTGCTCATCGGCACCGGCGGTACCGACAGCTACCGCCTGGTGCGCCGGGACATCTCGCCGACCGCGAAGTGCCCCGCGCCGAAGTCGCTGACCGTCGGCGGTGCGTCCACCGGCTACACCTTCAACTCCGCGCTGGACAGCACCTGCCTGCAGTTCAAGACGGCTGCCACGGACAAGCTGGTGATCAACGTACGGACCCCGCAGGCGGCGTACCGCACCGGTGCCCAGCTGGGCGTGGCCGACGCCACCGGCAAGGTCGTCTGCTGGACGAGCGCCGGAGCGTGCCGGGTCACCGGCTCGGCGGGTTACTTCCTCTTCGGGCTGGCCGCCGGATACGACGGCACCACCCCGATCGTGGCGCACATCGACACCTGGCGGGTCGCCACCGCGGCCGGCTGGGCGCCCGAGTGCACCGCGAACCGGGTTTCGGCGGACAGCTTCCCGGTGCGCGGCGGCACGCTGACCGAGGCCGCGGCGGGGTACTGCGCCGTCGCCACGATGAAGCCGTCTCAGCGGTTCAAGGTGTACGGCGCCGACAACAGCGCCTCCTCCGTCAGCAATCCGTGGGTGAGCATGCTGAGCAGCACCGGTTTCGGGGGGCCGCGCCTCGACCCGATGGTCAACTGCATGAACCTCAACGCCGGTGACTTCAAGTTCCAGTGTGCGACCACGTCCTCCGCGGTCGAGGGTGAGTACCTGCTGCTGCTGGACGCGTACACGGCGACCACCCCGCTCTCCTACTCCATGCAGGGCGTCTGCGACGACGGATGCGCCAACTGGCCCCCGAAGCGCCCCGACGCCGACTCGGTCACCCCGGCGACCAGCGCCGCCGAGAGCACGACGCAGGTGGTCCTGCACGGCACGAACCTGACCCTCGGCACGGAGGTCAAGCTCGCCTCCGACGGCAACCCCGCGTCCCCGTACCGGATGAGCGAGCCGGTGTCGGTCAGCGCCGACGGCACCTCGCTCACCGTGCGGCTCTCCACCTTCGGCGTCGCGCCGGGCACCTACGACGTGGTGCTCGACGGCACGTGGTACACCGCCGGCACCCGCTCGCCGGGCTACCTGCCCGGCGCGTACACGGTGACCGCCGCCCCGCCGGCCGCGAAGATCCAGGCGAACGGTCACCCGGTCGCGAACTGATCCCGTCGCCACACGACAAGGCCCCGGCCGGGCAACCGGCCGGGGCCTTTCCCGTGCTCTCCGCGGCTCAGACGGTGGCGAGCGAGATCTCGGTCGACTTGATCAGCGCGACGACGGCCGACCCGGCGGCCAGGCCGAGCTCTTCGACCGCGTCGTTGGTGACGGCAGCGGTAAGCCCGCCGTCGTCGACGTCGATCTTGACGGACGCCATGGCGCCGCCGGTGGCGACGCCGACGACCGTGCCGGCGATCTGATTGCGGATGGACAGGCCCTCGACGGGGCCGGTGGCGAGGGCCACGTCGGTGGCCTTGACCAGCGCCTTCACGGAGGAGCCCACGGCGATGCCGAGGTCTTTGACGGCGTCCGTGGTGATGGCCGCGGTGATGTCCTGCCCGCCTTCCAGCCGGACCTTGACCGTCGCCATGGCCTCGCCGGCGGTGACCGCGGTGACGGTGCCGGCGAGCTGGTTGCGGATGCTCAGGCCCATGCCCGTCACGCCTGCGACATCTTCGGCATCTCACCGACCGTCGTCGACATGTCGATCACGGCGAAGGCCGCGCCCTGCGGGTCCGTGACCGCCGCGAAGCGGCCGAACGGGCTGTCCATCGGGCCGAAGTGCAGTGTGCCGCCGAGCGACTTGGTCTTGGCCACGGCCTCGTCGCAGTTCGGGACCGAGAAGTAGACCTGGATGTAGGAGGGGATCTGCGGCGGGAACTCGTCGCCCATCTTCATCCGTCCCAGCACCGGGTTGTCCTTGCCGCCCAGGCTGAAGACCTTGAAGTCCATGCCGGCCGTCTCCGGGTCGTCGCCGGCCTCCATCTGCTGCGCGCCGTACGGGAAGACCTTCGGCAGGAAGCCGTCCGCCTTGTCGGGCTCCCGGGTGAAGACCTCCGCCCACGCGTACGAGCCCGGCTCGCCCATCTTCTCGAAGCCCTTGTGCTCGCCCGGCTGCCAGACGCCGAAGACGGCGCCGCTCGGCTCCTTCGCGATCGCCATCGTGCCGAAGCTGCCCACCTGCATCGGCTCCATCAGGAGCTCGCCGCCCGCGGACTTGACCTTCTCGGCCGTGGCCGCCGCGTCGGGCGAGGCGAAGTACAGACACCACTGCGAAGGCGCCTCGCCCCCCGGCATCGGCGGGACGACGGCCGCGACGGCCTTGCCGCCGGAGTAGGCCTGCGTGTAATTGCCGAACTCGCCGGACGCCTCGCCGAAGGTCCAGCCCAGCACATCGCCGTAGAACCGCTTGGCGCCCTCCACGTCGGAGAACATCGCGTCCACCCAGCAGGGCGCGCCTTCCTTGAACTCAGCCATGATCGATCGACTCCCGTGTCGTGTGCGCATGCCTGTCGTACGTCTCGTACGTGCCGTTCTCACGCTAGGTGCGCGGTGCGGCGACCGCGCGGGGAGCGCCGCCGCGCGGGACGCTGGAGCCATGGACAAGGACATCACCATCCGGCTGGCCCAGCAGCCGGAGGCCGACGAGCTCCTCGGCCGCAGCCCGCTCGCCGCGCTCGTCGGGATGCTGCTCGACCAGCAGGTACCGATGGAGTGGGCGTTCTCGGGCCCCTACACGATCGCCGGGCGGCTCGGCGCGGAAGACCTGGACGCCCACGCCATCGCCGCGTACGACCCGGAGGCCTTCGCGGCGCTGCTTTCGCAGAAGCCGGCCGTGCACCGCTACCCCGGTTCCATGGCGAAGCGGATCCAGCAGTTGTGCGCGTACCTGGTGGAGCACTACGGCGGGGACGCGGAGGCGCTCTGGGCGGACGCCGGCACCGGCGCCGAGCTGCTGGGACGGCTGAAGGCGCTGCCCGGCTTCGGCGAGCAGAAGGCACAGATCTTCCTGGCGCTGCTGGGAAAGCGGTTCGGCGTCCGGCCCACGGGCTGGCGCGAGGCCGCCGGGGGCTACGGCGCGGCGAACGTCTACCGTTCGGCTGCGGACATCACCGGCCCCGAATCGCTGGCCAAGGTCCGGGCGCACAAGCAGGAACTGAAGGCCGCAGCCAAGGCGAAGGGTGCCTCGTAGGCGCCGAGTTGACGGGCCGTATCGAATGCCCGGCGATTGTCAGACCCTCCCCATAAGATCATTCACATGACGGAAACGACTGTGAATCTGACCCGCGCGGCCACGGCCGAAACCATCTCCGACGGCCCCGGCAGCCTGATCACGCTGCTCACCGACACCGCCGAGCTCACCTGCAACACCGCGACCTTCGAGGCGGGCGCGGCCGGCGCCCCGGTGCACTTCCACACCAAGGCGACCGAGTTCTTCCACGTCACCGAAGGGCGCCTCGACGTCCTCGTGGGGGACGAGATACACACCCTGGCCAAGGGCGACTTCCTCGCCGTCCCGCCCGGCGTGAAGCACGCCTTCGCCCCGGCCGCCGACAGCACTGCCGAGGTGCTCGTCGGGTTCACTCCCGGCATGGCCCGCTTCGACTACTACCGCCTGCTGGGCCGGGTGCGGGCGGGCGAGGCCACCGTGCAGGACATCATCGACAGCCAGCCCACCTACGACAACCACTACGCCGAGAGCGAGGCCTGGGCCGGGCGGCTGCGCAGCGCCGAGGCGTAGACCTCGTCGGCGTCGAGCCTGCGCAGCTCCTCCGCGATCAGCTCGGCGCTGGTGCGGATCTTCAGGGCCACCTTGCGGTCGGGGCTCCCGGGCAGGACCAGGGTGGCCAGGACCCCGTCCGGGCGGTCCACCCTGATCTCTCCGGCCGTGGTGTCCAGCCGCACCCGCGTGATGACCGGCCCGTCCGTGGCCACCCGGGCCACGCTCACCCCGAGCCGGTCCTCCAGCCAGCGCGCCAGCAGCTCGGCGCTGGCGTTGCCGGGCTCGCTCTCGACCGCCGCGCCCGTCACCGGGAGCGGCTTCTGGTCCAGGGCCGCGGCCAGCAGCGAGCGCCACGGCGTGAGCCGGGTCCAGGCGAGGTCGGTGTCGCCGGGGGCGTAGGCCACGGCCCGCGTGTCGAGGATCGCGACCGGGTCGGGCGCCGCCTCGGCATCCGTGATCCGGCGCTGCGCGAGCGCCCCGAGCTGGTCCCGCGCCGGGTCGGCGGGGGCCTCCGCCGGCCACCAGGCCACCACCGGCGCGTCCGGCACCAGCAGCGGGAGCACGACGGAGCCGGCCTGCTCGGCCAGCGCCCCGTGCAGGCGCAGCACCACGATCTCCCCGGTCCCGGCGTCCGAGCCGACCCGCAGCTCCGCGTCGAGGCGTGACCGGCGCAGCTTCAGCGGGCCCCGCGCGCTGCGCTTGATCACCGCGATGATGCGGCAGGGGTGCTCGCGCGAGGTCTCGGAGGCCGCACGGACGGCGTCGTAGGCGTTCTCCTCGTCGGTGACCACGACGAGGTTCAGTACGAGCCCCATGGTGGGGCTGCCGATGGCCCGGCGTGCTTCGAGCAGGGCCCGGTTGACCTTGCTGGACGTGGTGTCGGTGAGTTCGGTCCGCATGCGCCGAGTCTGTCAGCGACCGCCGGTCCGGCGTCACCCGGTTGCCGCAATCAGCAGGTCGCTCCCGCGGGACCTCACGCCATCTGCGCCAAGTCACCTGCGCCGGCGCGCCGTCCCGAAGATCGACCGCGAGATCTCCCGGCCCAGCTGGGTCCCGACCGAGCGGGCCAGCGAGCGGAACAGCCCGCTCCCCACCACCTGCTGCGCCAGCGAGGGGTCCGGCTTCGGCGCGCTGCGGGCCGCCTTCTGCGCCTCCTTGGCCTGCTTCTCGGCCGTCGCCGCGGCCGCTGCCGCCTCCGCCTCGGCCTCCGCGGCCGCCTGCTCGGCGCTGATCTTCTCGTACGCCGACTCCCGGTCGACCGGCTCCGCGTAGCGCGAGTACAGCAGCGAACCCTTCACCGCCCGGTCCAGGGCGGCCGCGTCGATCGGCCCCATCAGCGACTGCGGCGCGCGCAGCCGGGTCGCTGCCACCGGCGTCGGGGCGCCGTTCTCGCTGAGCACCGTGATCACCGCCTCGCCGGTGCCCAGCTGGGTGAGCAGCTCCTCCAGGTCGTAACCGGAGTTCGGGAAGGTCTTCACGGTGGCCTTCAACGCCTTCGCGTCGTCCGGGGTGAAGGCGCGCAGTGCGTGCTGCACCCGGTTGCCGAGTTGGGCCAGCACGTCCCCCGGTACGTCCTTCGGGGTCTGCGTGACGAAGAAGACGCCGATGCCCTTGGACCGGATCAGCCGGACGGTCTGGGTGATGGAGTCCAGGAAGGCCTTCGACGCGCCGTTGAAGAGCAGGTGCGCCTCGTCGAAGAAGAAGACGAGCTTGGGCCGGTCCAGATCGCCGACTTCGGGCAGATCGGTGTAGAGGTCGGCCAGCAGCCACATGAGGAAGGTGGAGAAGAGCTGCGGTTTGTCCTGGACGGCCGGCAGCTCCAGTACGGAGACCGTTCCGCGCCCGTCCGCGGCCGTTCGGAGGAATTCGCCGGTGTCGAACTCCGGCTCCCCGAAGAATTCGGCGGCGCCCTGCTGTTCGAAGGCGGTCAGCGCCCGCAGGATCACCCCGGCGGTCACCGTGGACAGTCCGCCGATGCCCTTGAGCTCGGATTTCCCCTTGTCGGAGACGAGGAAGGCGACCACCGCCCGCAGGTCCTTGAGGTCGATCAGCTCCAGGCCCTTGGAATCGGCGTAGTGGAAGATCAGGCCGAGGGACTGCTCCTGCGTCTGGTTGAGCTGGAGCACCTTCGACATCAGCACGGGCCCGAAACTCGTGACGGTGGCGCGCAGCGGAATGCCCGGCCCGATCCCGCCCAGCGAGTAGAACTCGGCGGGATATCCGGCGGGCTCCCATTCCTGGGCGACGTCCTTGGCCCGCTCCTCGATCTTCGCGTTGGCCGTGCCCGGCGCCGAGATCCCCGAGACGTCGCCCTTGACGTCCGCGAGGAACACCGGGACGCCGTTGTGCGACAGCTGCTCGGCGATGAGCTGGAGGGTCTTGGTCTTGCCGGTGCCGGTGGCGCCCGCGACCAGCCCGTGCCGGTTGAGCATCGACAGCGGAATGCGGATCTGCCGGTCCGGCAGACAGGCCCCGTCCCAGAGCAGGGCCCCGAGGTCGAGCGCGGGTCCGGTAAAGGCGTAGCCGGCGGCGATCTGCCCGGCCGGGTCGGTGCTCTCGCTCATACATCACTCCCGAATTGGCGCTGTTTGACACTTTTGCACCAACATCGCGAGGCTGCGCCCGCAGGCACCGGCCCGGTAGGCTTTCCGTGTGATCTTCAAGCGCATCGGAAACGGGCGGCCGTACCCCGACCACGGCAGGGAAACCACCCGGCAGTGGGCGGACGTCGCGCCGCGCCCGGTCCGGCTCGACCAGCTGGTGACGACCAAGGGCCAGCTGGACCTCGAGACGCTGCTCGCCGAGGACTCGACCTTCTACGGCGACCTCTTCGCCCACGTCGTCAAGTGGCAGGGCGACCTGTACCTGGAGGACGGGCTGCACCGCGCCGTCCGCGCGGCCCTGCAGCAGCGCCAGGTGCTGCACGCGCGCGTCCTCGAACTGGGCTGACACCCCGACGACACCCCGACGGCACCGGGTCGGCGCCGGGCGGAGCACGGGCTGACGCCGGGCCGGCGGGCGCCGGTTGCGTCCCGGTTGCGCCTTTCGGGTCAGGCTTGCCCTATCAACAGATGATTCGGTGGGCATCGGGACGAGGCGGCATTACGCTGCGCTCATGAGCATGCTCACTCCCCCCGGCATGGGCGGAAAGTACCGCGTCACGGGAGCGGCTTACCCCCGCATGGCGCGCCCCCGACGCCGCCGCAGGATCCTTCTCGCCGCGCTCGGATCGCTTCTCGGGCTCGCGCTTCTCGGTTACGGGGCCGTGCAGCTCATCGGCGTGTTCCGCGACGGCGACGGCAAGCGGAACGCCTCGGCGGCCGCCAAGGACTGCGCCACCCCGACGCCCAAACCCGGCTCCGGCGCGGGCTCCGGGCCCGCCGCCTCCGGCAAACCGGCCGTCGCACTCCCCCAGCCCGGCCAGATCACGGTCAACGTCTACAACGCGACCCCGCGTGCGGGCCTGGCCAAGGCCGTCGGCGACGAGCTCAAGAAGCGCGGGTTCACCATCGGCCAGGTCGGCAACGCCCCCGCCGACTTCGACAAGAAGGTCCCGGCCGCCGGGATACTGGTCGGCTCGCCCAAGACCGACCAGACCGCCTTCTCCGTGGTCGGCGTCAACCTGGCCGGAGCCACGCACCAGACCGATGCCCGCGAGACCGCGGACATCGACCTGATCCTCGGCGACGCCTTCAAGGAACTCACGACGAAGGCGGACGCGGACAAGGCGCTGGCCCTGCTGGCCAACCCCGCGCCCGCGCTCGCCAAGAAGTGCTGAGCCGGAGGCTGGGCGGGGCGCTGGGCCTGGTCCTGGTCCTGGGACTGGGCCCGGGCCCAGTCCCGGCCCGGCCGGAGGACTACTCCGCCGAGCCGTACATGCGGTCGCCCGCGTCGCCCAGGCCCGGCACGATGTAGCCGTGCTCGTTGAGCCGCTCGTCCACCGCGGCCGTCACCACCGTCACCGGCGTGCCCGCCAGTTCGCGCTCCATGACCTCGACGCCCTCGGGCGCGGCCAGCAGCACCACGGCGGTCACGTCGTCCGCGCCGCGCTTGATCAGCTCCTGGATGGCCGCGACCAGCGTGCCGCCGGTGGCGAGCATCGGGTCCACGACGTAGACCTGGCGGCCCGAGAGGTCCTCCGGCATGCGCGTCGCGTACGTGGAGGCCTCCAGGGTCTCCTCGTTGCGGACCATGCCCAGGAAGCCCACCTCGGCGGTCGGCAGCAGCCGCACCATGCCGTCCAGCATGCCGAGACCGGCGCGCAGGATCGGCACGACCAGCGGGCGCGGGTGGGAGAGCTTGACGCCGGTGGTCGGACCGACCGGGGTCACGATGTCGGCCTGCTCCGTGCGCACGTCCCGGGTGGCCTCGTACGCGAGCAGCGTCACCAGCTCGTCGGCGAGGCGCCGGAAGGTGGGGGAGTCGGTGCGCTTGTCGCGCAGCGTGGTGAGTTTGTGCGCCACCAAGGGGTGATCGACGACCTGCAAACGCACAACATCCTCCAAGACTCAGCTGCCGGATTCGACCTGCGACCAGCGACCCCGCTACCTGCAAAAACGGCCGCAAACACGCGACCGACACCCAAAAGGCTACGCGCTGTGCCCGCCCCTTCGTGCCCGAAGGGGCGGGCACGGCCGGAAAGCCCTGGAGATGCGACCCGCCCGGGCGCCCAGCAGGCTGGGTCGATGAGCAACCGACAGGTGGTCGCGGCCGTCGACGGATCCGAACACAGCCTCAGAGCCCTGGAGTGGGCCAGGGCCGCGGCACTCCGGCACGGCACGGGGCTGCTCGTCGCCCATGTGCTGCCCGACAGCTCCCAGTTGTACGCGGCGCGCCGCTCCGCCCTGCGGGACTCCTCCCAGCCGCAGGAGTTCACCGACCCCGTGAGCGACCACATCCGGACCCTCCTCGCCGCCGTGCCCGAGCTGCCGGCCGGGGTGGCCTACGAGTCGCTGGAGGGATCCGTCCCCGAGGCGCTGCGGGCCCTCGCCTCCGACGCGCGGATGCTCGTGATGGGCTCCCGGGGCCACGGCGGTTTCGCCGCCCTGCTGCTCGGCTCCAACAGCCGCGCGGTGGCCACGAGCGCCGCCTGCCCGGTGGTGGTCGTCCCGCACGAGGCGCGCAGTGTGGAGGCCGCCGCCGAGGCCTCGGCCGGGCGGGTGGTGCTCGGGCTGCACGCTTCGGAGACGCCCGACGACGTGCTGGACTTCGCGTTCGCGGAGGCGGCCGCCCGGGGGACCACCGTCCAGGTGGTCTCCGCGTACGCGATCCCGCCCGCCCCCACGATGGTCGTCGACGCCCCCTTCGTCGTGATCCCCCCCGAGGGCCTGGCCGACGCCGGGGACGACGGCGTACCGGCCGAGCGGGAGATGCTGCGCTCCCAGACCGAGCGGCTGGCCCCGCTTCGCGCCCGCTATCCGGACGTGCCCGTGGAGCAGGCCGCCGTGCCCGGGGACGCCGCGGGCCGGCTGGTCGACGCGTCCCGGTCGGCGGCGCTGGTCGTGGTGGGCCGCCACCACCCGCGCCGCCACGTCCGGTCGCTGATGATCGGCTCGGTGGCGCACGCGCTGCTCCACCACGCGCACGGGCCGGTGGCCGTCGTACCGACGATGCCCTCGCAGCCCTCGCAGCCCTCGCAGCCCTCGTAACCCGAGGAAGGCCTCTGACCTGCTCGGGGGTGGCATCAATCGGGCCGTCCGGGGGAAGGTGGGGTGAGGGGGTCTGCTTCGCGCCGGCGGAGGAGGACGACCGGACCAGCCCGGGGTGGTGGCCGATGCCCGACACGCAGCCGAGTGAACAGAGCGACCAGTACGAAACGCCGGAGACCGCGGCGCAGCGCAGAGCGCGCCGCGCCCAGTTCCTGCGCGACCTGATGGAGGCTCGGGAACTGCGCGACCGGGTCCAGCCCAGGCGCGCCCGCGCGGCCCGCATGCGCCAGCAAATGCGGATGCGCACCTTCCGCTGGTGACCGGCCCGGCGCCCGCGACACGGCCGCCACGTGGACGCATCACCGGCGCCCGCCACGCCGGGCACCGGACGGGCCCGACACGGCCGCCGCGCCGGAGCGGCGAGACGGGCTCGCCGCCCCGGACCCCCGGGCACCGGGCGGACGCGACACGGCCGCCGCACGGGGCGGATCACCGGCGTCCTGCGGCACCCCGGACACCCCCCGTACGACCCGCGGAGCGCACGGCGCGGCACGACGCAAGCGCGGAAGACCTCTCGCAAAGCCGCTGTTTCTGCCACGATGCCGATTGGGCGGGGCACGAAACGGCGAGCACGGCAGCCGTTCCACCCCCCAACCTCCGGCCGGGGGGACCTCCAACCGGCACGCCTATGACCAGTGGGAGAGTCACGGTGTATTTCGCCGCACTGCTCGCGCGCACCGAAGACGGGTGGGAAGCGAGCGACATGGAACTCGACAATGTCGAGTCTCTGAGTGATCTGATCGATCTCGCCCGCGCCGCCGCTGTCGAAGACGACACGGTGGTCGCCCTCATCGAACAGGAGGACGCCTGGTTCGGCGTCGTCCGTGTGGACGGCGAGGAGGACCCGCGGTACTTCGTCTCCAACGCCTCCGCGGCCTCCCGCAGCTCCTACGGCTCGATGCTGACCGACGAGCTGCTGGGCAGCGACGAGGAGGACGACGAACTCGACGAACTGGACCTCGACGGCACCGAGGACGGCGAGGCCGAGCCCATCGCCTCGTTCACCGACGACGAAGACGACGACGTGGACGAGGAGGTCGCATCCGGCGCCGAGCCGGTGCCGGCCGGTCCGCTCGGCGACCCCCGGCTCCTCGACGACCTCGGAGTGAGCCACAAGCAACTGATGACCCTGGACGGGGACGCGCTCTCGGAGATCGCCGATTCGCTCGGCGCCACCGAGGTCCTGGAGGCCGTCCGCTAGTGACCGACACGCAGCACCCCGATCCCGTACGGGACCCGTGGCGGGACTCCATGCGCCTGGCGCTCCAGGAGGCCGCCCGGGCGGCGGCGGCCGGCGACGTGCCGGTCGGCGCCGTCGTGCTCGGCCCGGCCGGGGAACTCCTCGCCACCGGGTACAACGAACGGGAGGCCACCGGCGACCCCACGGCGCACGCCGAGGTACTGGCGTTGCGCCGGGCGGCCGCCAAGCTCGGGGAATGGCGGCTTCCGGGGTGCACCCTCGTGGTGACCCTGGAGCCGTGCGTGATGTGCGCGGGTGCGCTCGTGCAGTCGCGGGTGGCCCGGGTCGTCTTCGGCACGGGCGACGAGAAGGCGGGCGCGGCCGGGTCGCTGTGGGACCTCGTACGCGACCGCCGGCTCAACCACCGTCCCGAGGTGATCCGCGGCGTGCTCGAGCAGGAGTGCGCGCGTCAGCTGACGGACTTCTTCCGCGAGCTCTGAGGCCGTCGGAGGCCTCCGGAGGCCGTCGGAGCCTTCGCCCGGATACGGATTTCAGCGCAGGGCGGTCCTTGGGCTAAGCTCTCTCTCGGTAGCGTGTCCGAGCGGCCGAAGGAGCACGCCTCGAAAGCGTGTGATGGTGCAAGCTATCCGTGGGTTCAAATCCCACCGCTACCGCTCTGACCGAGAGCCCCGCCCCGCAAGGGTCGGGGCTCTCGGCGTTCCCGCATGTCTGCCCTCCGGGGGCTCTCCGGGGGCTCTCCGGGGGCATGCGCGTGACCGGCCGCCTCCTCGGCCGTTGTCACGGCATGACCAAGACCCAGCGCATGCTCGCCGCCATCGCCCTCGCGGGGGCCGCCGCGGGCCTCGCCGCACCGGCCGCCTCGGCCGCGCCGATCTCCCCGCTCACCCTTCCGGACCTGCCGTCGGCGCCGGGAACGCCCGCGGGCGCCCAGCCGGCCTCCGTCCAGGAGATCGGCGGACAGCTCAGCGGCGGCCTCAACCAGCTCAACCAGCTGATGGAACTGCCGAACCAGCTGGCCCCCGTGATCGCACCCGTACAGCCCCTCACCGACCTGGCCGGCGGCATCGAATAGCCGAACCTCCGACGAAATCTCCCGCGGGACCGACAGGACCCGGAACACGTCGAAGGCCCCGACCAGGGGGTCGGGACCTTCGACGGTGGGGACGGGGGAAGTGGCATCGGGGGGACAAGCCACTTCCCCCGATGGGAACAAGACCTGCCAGTCCGAGCCGCAGTCAGGGGGGAAGCTTGCGGCTCGGACCCCGCAGTGAGGTCCTGTCCCTCACCCACCGATTTCCTGCCAGAACCGGTGGGCTCACCACCAATCCTGCGCCTCCCCGGACCGCGCTCGCACCGGCAAAGGACCCGGGGTGCCGGGTCATTGGTCCTTAAAGGACAGGTGAGGGTTCAAACATGACCGGTTAGACTCACCCGACTTTGCAGGACCGGTTGGGGAGGCCGACGCCGCACGTGGACACCAAGAAGATCATCACGGGCGCCCTCGTCGTGTTCGTCCTCTTCGTCATCATCACCCAACCCGTCAAAGCCGCCGATATGGTGCAAATAGGCTTCCAAGGTATTTCGGATGCCGCCAACGGCATCGGCGAGTTCATGACCGAACTGGTGCGCTGACCCGTACGCTGAAGCGGTTTCCGGACTCTCCGGCCCCCCACTCCGACGGGTGGGGGGCTTTTTGCATTCCCACCCTCAGGGCGCGATACCCCGATATGCCCAACTTGCCCTCAACACGGCGATATACGGTGCTTGCACACAGTGCACATCTCTTGTGATGCTATGACCGCTTTTGACGGATCAGTTGACGACTTGAAGGGGTGGCGTGACAGTGCCGGCCAGTACTGCACCTCAGGTGCCACCCCAGCAGGACGCCCAGCAGAGCCCGCCCCAGGAGAACCACGCCCCTCACAACCCCCACGGTCCCCACGACTCCCAGGTGCCGCCCCAGCAGGACCTCCGCCAAGAGCCCGCCCAAACGCCCGCCCAGGACACCGCCTCGGACACCGTCTCGGAGACCGTCCCGGAGGCTGCCCCGGAGACTGTCACAGAGCCCGCCCCGGAGCCCGCCGAAGGGCCCCCGGTCGCCCCGAGACCGCCGAGCCGGGGGGCGGACACCCGGGCCCTCACCCAGGTCCTGTTCGGGCAGCTGAAGAACCTGGAGCCGGGCACCATCGAGCACACCCGGGTGCGCGGGGCCCTCATCGAGGCGAACCTCCCGCTCGTGCGGTACGCGGCCGCCCGCTTCCGCAGCCGCAACGAGCCGATGGAGGACGTGGTCCAGGTCGGCACCATCGGCCTGATCAACGCCATCGACCGCTTCGATCCCGAGCGCGGCGTGCAGTTCCCGACCTTCGCGATGCCCACCGTGGTCGGCGAGATCAAACGATACTTCCGCGACAACGTCCGCACCGTTCACGTCCCGCGCCGCCTCCACGAACTGTGGGTGCAGGTCAACGCGGCCACCGAAGACCTCACCACCCTCCACGGGCGCACCCCGACCACCCCGGAGATCGCCGAACGGCTGCGGATCACCGAGGACGAGGTCCTCTCGTGCATCGAGGCCGGCCGGAGCTACCACGCAACCTCGCTCGAGGCCGCCCAGGAGGGCGACGGACTCCCCGGCCTGCTGGACCGCCTCGGGTACGAGGATCCCGAGCTCGCCGGGGTCGAGCACCGCGATCTCGTACGGCACCTCCTCGTACAACTGCCCGAGCGCGAACAGCGGATCCTGCTCCTGCGGTACTACAACAATCTGACCCAGTCGCAGATCAGCGCCGAACTCGGCGTCTCGCAGATGCACGTCTCCCGGCTGCTCGCCCGCAGCTTCGCCCGGTTGAGATCCGCAAACAGGATCGAGGCGTAACCGGAACGAGTGGAGATCATTCACGCGTTTCCCGACAGAACGGGCTGAAGCCCTCCTGACCTGTTCTGTCGCTGGAGATATATGTCGACTTGGCGCTACAGCGTGTTGCCGACATGTGACATTCTGCTGGAACCGCGTTTGCCGCAGCCCCGCCTCCGGTATTCAGGTGGAGGCTGCGTTCCTCCGACGGGCGCGCCGTACGCGACCGTCCGCGACCTCAAGGGGGTGGCATGTCCGTAGACCAGGGCAGCTCCAAGGTGCTCACGCTCGTCAAGAGCGCGACGCCGGCAGCACGGCCAGTGTCTGACCGCTCGGAAGCCATCGACACCCGCACCCTCTCCCGCTCCCTCTTCCAGCGCCTCGCGGCCCTGGACGCGGACAGCCCCGACCGGGTGTACGTACGCGACACCCTGATCGAGCTGAACCTGCCCCTCGTGCGGTACGCCGCGGCTCGCTTCCGCAGCCGCAACGAGCCGATGGAGGACATCGTCCAGGTCGGCACCATCGGCCTGATCAAGGCCATCGACCGGTTCGACTGCGAACGCGGCGTGGAGTTCCCGACGTTCGCGATGCCCACGGTCGTGGGTGAGATCAAACGGTTCTTCCGGGACACCTCTTGGTCCGTCCGCGTCCCGCGGCGCCTCCAGGAGCTGCGCCTGGCCCTCACCAAGGCCAGTGACGAGCTCGCCCAGAAGCTGGACCGCTCGCCGACCGTGCCGGAGCTCGCCGCCGTGCTCGGGGTCTCCGAGGAGGACGTCGTCGACGGCCTCGCCGTGGGCAACGCCTACACCGCCTCCTCGCTCGACTCGCCCTCCCCCGAGGACGAGGGCGGCGAGGGCTCGCTCGCGGACCGCCTCGGGTACGAGGACACCGCGCTCGAAGGGGTCGAGTACCGCGAGTCGCTGAAGCCGCTGCTGGCCAAACTCCCGCCCCGGGAACGGCAGATCATCATGCTCCGGTTCTTCGCGAACATGACGCAGTCGCAGATCGGCGAGGAGGTCGGCATCTCCCAGATGCACGTCTCCCGGCTGCTCACCCGTACGCTCGCGCAGCTCCGCGTAGGCCTGATCGGCGAGTAACCGCGCCGTCCGGCTTCCCATTTGACGGCCCGTCAGTAAAACTGCCGGGATGCGAAAGGCATCCCGGGCGGCCGCCCTCCTGACCCTGTGCGCCACGGCTGCCGCCGCCCTGAGCGGCTGCGGCGGTCCACCGCCGGGCGGCTACGTGGCCGTGGGCGCCGCCGCCCCGGGGCCCGAGCGGGGCCCGGGGGAGAATGTCGCCCCCCAGGGCCGGGTCGAGTTCCAGCCGCTCGGCGCCTCGCCCGCGACGGGCGGCTCCAGCGCTTCCAGCAGTACGTCGGCCACGACTCCTGAGTCCCGGCCCGCCGGCGGCTCCGCCCAGGGTGGAGCCGCGTCCACCACCCCCGGCGGCTCCGCGGACCGCCCCGGCACCGCCCCCGGGGCCGGGCCGACCACCACCGCGCCCGGCACTTCCGGCGCGCCGACGAGCCCCGGCGGGCACACGGGCCCGCCCACCCGGCCCGGCACCACGCCGCCGGCCACTCCCGCGAAGCTGTCGCTGAGCACGCCGAACCGCGCTCCGGCGGCCGACCGCTGGTGCGAGCAGGTGACGGTGTCGTTCACCAACACCGGGACCACCGCGGCCCGTTCCGGGACCGTCGGCTTCGCGACGCACATCATCGGCGCCCTCGGGGTCGACTGGGCCACCATCACGACGGCCCAGCCCCTGCCCGGCCCGATCGCGGGCGGCGCCACGAGGACGCAGACCTACACGGTCTGCGTGGAGTCCTGGCGCGTCCCGCTCGGCATGCACGTGGAGACCCGGAAGGTCACGGCCACCTGGAGCTGAGTCCGGGGCCCGGGCCACGGTCGAGTGCCGGCCGAGCGCCGAGCCCCCGCCGGGCCCCCGCCGGGCGTCAGCCGAGCGCCAGCCAGGCCGCGGCGCCGGCGACGATCACCAGGGCGATCGCCACCCCCAGCCACACGCCCGTCTTCGAGCCGGACTTCCGCTGTCCGCGCTGCTGCATCCGGGAGCCGGGCACCGTCGGCACTGCCGGGGCCTCGGGCTCCTCGACGAACGCCCGGAACATCTGAGTGCTGCCCGCGGGGTCGTAGTCACCCTCGGGGGCCTGTGAGTTGTGGTTCGCAGCCATGCGCAGGACCCTAGCCGGTTTTCCGATTCCTTTACCGCCCCACCCCCCGATTCATTTGCCTGTAACAACCATCCGCTTATATGGTTGCCCCAAGCAACAAGCTGAGGGGAGGGCCTACCGGTGCCCACGCACACCACACGGACGGCCACCCGCTACGCGGAACTGGCCCGCCAGCTCACCGGGATCGGCTCGGTCAACCGCGACCTGGCCCGCATCCTGCCCCCCGACTGCCCTCCCGGCGCGGCCGTGGTCCTGACCCTGCTCGACCGCCACGGCGAGATGCGCCTCAGCCGCCTGACCGCGTTCATGGCCGTCGACATCTCGGTGACCAGCCGCCACGTCGCCCACGTCGCCGAGCGCGGCTGGATTGCCCGCGAGACCGACCCCGGCGACGGCCGCTGCCGCATCCTGCGGCTCACCCCGGCCGGCCGGGCGCTCCTCGCCGACCTCGGCGACCGCTACGACGGCGCACTGGAAAAGGCGCTGGCCGACTGGTCCGCGCAGGACATCGACGTACTCACCACCCTGCTGGCCCGACTCCGATCGAGCTTCTAGACAAAGGAAACACATGGCTACGAACACACCGACCGGTGTGCGGGGAGGCGGCCTGCCGGAGACCACGTCCGACGGCGCCGCCATGACCCACGCCCAGATCATGAAGGCACTGTCCGGGCTGATGCTCGGCATGTTCGTGGCGATCCTGTCGTCCACGATCGTCTCCAACGCCCTGCCCCAGATCATCAGTGACCTCGGCGGCACCCAGTCCTCGTACACCTGGGTGGTCACGGCGGCCCTGCTCTCGATGACGGCGGCGACCCCGCTGTGGGGCAAGCTGTCCGACCTCTTCAGCAAGAAGCTGCTCGTCCAGATATCCCTGGTGATCTACGTCCTCGGCTCTGTGGTCGCGGGCCTGTCCCAGAACACCGGCATGCTGATCGCCTGCCGCGTGGTCCAGGGCATCGGCGTCGGCGGCCTGTCCGCCCTCGCCCAGATCGTGATGGCCGCGATGATCTCCCCGCGCGAGCGCGGCCGGTACAGCGGCTACCTCGGCGCGGTCTTCGCCGTCGCCACCGTCGGCGGCCCGCTGCTCGGCGGCGTCATCACCGACACCGAGTGGCTCGGCTGGCGCTGGTGCTTCTACGTCGGCGTGCCCTTCGCGATCATCGCGCTGATCGTGCTCCAGCGGACCCTGCACCTCCCGGTGGTGCGGCGTGACGTCAAGGTCGACTGGCTGGGCGCGTTCCTGATCAGCGGCGCCGTGTCACTGCTGCTGATCTGGGTCACGCAGGCCGGCGACTCGTACGACTGGATCTCCTGGACCTCCCTGGCGATGACCGGCGGCGCCCTCGCGCTCGGCCTGCTCTTCATCTACGTCGAGTCCCGCGCGAGCGACCCGATCATCCCGCTGCGGCTGTTCCGCAACAAGACCATCAGCCTCGCCTCTGCGGCCTCGCTGTTCGTCGGCATCGCGATGTTCTCGGGCACGGTGTTTTTCAGCCAGTTCTTCCAGTTGGCGCGGGGCGAGTCCCCGACGATGTCCGGAATCCTCACGATTCCGATGATCGGCGGCCTCTTCGTCTCCTCCACCGTTTCCGGTCAGGTGATCACCAAGACCGGCAAGTGGAAGGCCTGGCTCGTCTCCGGCGGAGTGCTCCTGACCGCCGGCCTGGGGCTCCTGGGCACCCTGCGCTACGACACCCCGTACTGGCACATCGCGATCTACATGGTGCTGACCGGCCTCGGTCTCGGCATGATGATGCAGAACCTCGTCCTCGCCACCCAGAACCAGGTGGCCCCCGAGGACCTGGGCGCGGCCAGCTCGGTCGTCACCTTCTTCCGCTCGCTCGGCGGCGCGGTGGGCGTCTCGGCACTCGGTGCGCTCATGGCCAACCGGGTCACGCACTACGTCCAGGACGGGCTGGCCGCGCTCGGCCCGAAGGCGGCGGCGATGGGGCACGGCGGCACCGGCGGGGGCGGGATCCCCGACCTCGACAAGCTGCCCGCGCCGTTCCGCACGGTCATCGAGTCCGCTTACGGGCACGGCGTCGGCGACGTCTTCCTGTACGCCGCCCCGACCGCGCTGCTCGCCCTGGTGCTGGTGGTGTTCATCAAGGAGGTCGCGCTGAAGTCGAAGCCGGCGGCCCACGCGCCGGCGGCCTCGAACTCGGCCTCGGCCTCGGCCCCGCAGTCGACTTCGGCCGAGACGCCCGCGGCCGCTCAGGCCTGACCGGGGGCGGCCTTCGCCTCGATGCCCGCGATCAGGACGTCGAGCGCGAGGCCGAAGTCCCCTGCGGGCGCCCGCCGGACCGTGCCCCCACAGCCGTGCAGGAACTGCGAGACGGCCAGGTGGGCGCCGGTCCGGGCGGCGTCCGTCAGGCCGGTGGCGTCCAACAGCCGCTGCAGGGCGGTGTCGAAGGCCCGCGCGTGCGGGCCGATGTTCGGGTACGCGGCGGTGAGCGGAGCCACCCACGGGTGCTTCGCCACCAGTCCGCGGTAGCCACGGGCCAGCGCCCGCAGCCGGCCGGGCCAGCCCCCTTCGGGCGCCCCGGCCGTCAGCGTGAGCTCGCCCAGGGCCCGGTCCAGGGCGAGCTCCAGCAGATCGTGCTTGGTGTCCACGTACCAGTACAGGGACATCGCGGTCACCCCGAGCCCGGCGGCGAGGCGCCGCATCGAGAACCGGGCCAGCCCCTCGGCGTCGAGCAGCCGCACGGTGGCGGCGGTGATCCGCTCCCGGTCGAGCCCGGACGGGGCCTCGCTCCGGCGTCTGGCCGGTGCGGCGGGCCTGGCGGTCAGCCACACACTGGCCCGGGTCTTGCCGGAATCGGCCACGGTCACCATGAGGCACCCTCCTCACGCCAGGTGGATCAGCCCGGAATGCCCGGTCTGCCCTCTTGATGCTAGGGGGTGCCCCTTGGATTGTGGCCGGATCCACATCGGATCAGGACGTTCCGGCCAACGGAGCCGTCAGGTCGTAGAAGGTGGCTCCGCCGATCGTGGTCGCCTTGTAGGTCGCCTTGACCCAGGTCTCGATCGCGCTGCCGGCGGCCCCGCCGGGGCCGCCGACGCGGATCATCCCCGTAGCCTCGCCGCCCTGGGCGCCGCCCTGTCCGCCCTGTCCGCCGCCTTGGCCCGCGCCCTCCGAGCCGCTCTGGCCGAGGAACCAGTGGATCTTCCCCGCCTTCACGTACGCCTGGAACTGCGCCAGGGTCGGGGAGGGGTCGCTGCCGTTGAAGCCGCCGATCGGCATCACGGGCGCGCCCGACGCGAGCTGGTAACTCGCCGCGTTCTGCGAGCCGATGGCGGCCGCCGCCCAGGTGTACTTGTCCGCGTCGGCGCGCAGTGCGGCCGTGGCCTCGGCGCTCGCCTTCGTGCCGCCCAGCAGGCCGCCGGGGCCGCCGCCCCCCGGACCGCCGGCCCGCTCGAAGCCGCCCGCACCCTGGCCGCCTTGGCCGCCTTGGGCGTTCGGCCCGCCGGTGCCGCCCCGGGGCGCGCCCTGCGGCGGGGTCATACCGCCGCCGGGTCCGGTCTGCCGGGCGCCGCCGGTACCGCCGGTGCCACCCGGGACTCCCTGGGGCTGTTCGCCGCGGAGGAAGAAGCGCATCCCCGCCCCGCCCGGGCCGCCGCGGCCACCCGCCACCGCCGGTCCGGCGGTCACGATGGATCCGGCGTGCCCGGTGCTCACGGTGGTCAGGCAGTACGCGAACGGGCCCGCCAGCGCGGCCGCCAGCCCGAGCCCGGCCACGATGGGCACGATCCGGCGCCCGGCCCGGACCGCGAACGGCAGCACGGCCGCGGCGAGCACTCCGGCCACCAGGACCGCCCAGCGCAGCCACGGGAGGTAGCCCGTGGCGCGGCCGAGCAGGACGTAGGACCAGACGGCCGTCAGGACGAGGGTGCCGGACAGCGTGAGCGCGGCCGCCCGGCCACCGCGCTCCTCCCACAGGACGGCGATGCCCATGCCGATGAGCGCGGCCACGAAGGGCGCCAGGGCCACGGTGTAGTACTCGTGGAAGATGCCCTGCATGTAGCTGAAGACGAGCCCGGTGATCAGCAGCGAGCCGCCCCAGGCCAGGAAGGCCGCGCGGGCCATGCTGTCCAGCGAGTCGGTGGCCCGCCGGGCCCGCCAGGTGACGACCAGCCCGGCGACGAGCAGGACGAGGGCCGCCGGCATCAGCCAGGAGATCTGGCCGCCGATATTGGCCGAGAACAGCCGATCGATGCCGGTCTCTCCCCAACCACCGCCACCGCCACCGCCACCGGCGCCCCCGCGGCCTCCGCCGCCGACGCTGCCGGTCTCGTTGCCGTTGATCCGGCCGAGCCCGTTGTAGCCGAGGGTCAGCTCCAGGAAGGAGTTGGTCTGCGAACCGCCGATGTACGGGCGCGAGTCCGCGGGCCAGAGTTCCACGACGGCCACCCACCAGCCGCCGGCGACCACCATGGCGAGCCCGGAGAGCAGCAGCTGCCCGAGCCGCCTGCGCAGTCGGGTCGGCGCGCAGACGGCGTACAGGAGGGCGAGCGGCGGCAGGATGACGAAGGCCTGAAGGGTCTTGGTCAGGAAGGCGAAGCCGACCGCGACGCCGGCCCAGACGAGCCACCGGGTGTGCGCGCCGTCAAGGGCGCGCAGCACGCAGTACACGGTGACGGTCATCAGCAGGGTCAGCAGCGCGTCGGGGTTGTTGAACCGGAACATCAGTGCGGCCACGGGCGTGAGCGCGAAGGCGGCGCCACTGATCAGCCCGGCCGCCGGTCCGAACTGGCGGCGGACGGCCGCGTAGAGCACCGCGGTGGCGGCGACGCCCATCAGGGCCTGCGGGACGAGGATCTGCCAGGCGCCGAGCCCGAACAGCCGGACCGACAGCATCATCGGCCACAGGGCGGCCGGGGGCTTGTCGACCGTGATGGAGTTCCCGGCGTCGGAGGAGCCGAAGAAGAAGGCCTTCCAGCTCTCGCTGCCGGCCTGGACGGCGGCGGAGTAGAAGGAGTTGGCGTAGCCGGAGGCGCCCAGGTCCCACAGCAGCAGGACGGCGGCGGCGAACAGGAGCCCGGCGAGCGCCGGGCGTTCCCAACGCGGACGCGCGGGGGCGGCCTGCGCCGCGACCGGCGGTGCGGGCGGGAAGAGCGGCAGTGCTGCCGTGGTCATCGGATGTCGTCCTTCACGTAGGTGCCGCGCCGCTCGGGGAAGACCCAGGCGCGGAAGAGCAGGAACCGCAGCACGGTGGCGGCGAGGTTGGCGGTGATCAGGACGGCCAGTTCGGTGCCGTGGGCGGGCCGGTCGGAGGCGGCCCCCAGCGCGGCGAGCGAACCGCTCGTCAGCACCAGGCCGATGGCGAACACCACGAGCCCTTGGGCCTGGTGGCGCACGGCCCGGTCCCGGCCCCGCACGCCGAAGGTGAGCCGGCGGTTGGCAGCCGTGTTGGCCACCGCGGAGAGCAGCAGGGCGGCAGCATTGGCGAGCTGTGGCCCGGCCGCCGAGCGGAAGACGCTGTACAGCAGGAGGTAGAGCAGGGTGGAGAGCACGCCGACGGCGCAGAAGCCGAGGAGCTGGCGGGCCAGCCCGCGCGGCACCCCGGGCAGGGCGGTACGGTCGCGCGGGTCGTCACCGAAGGGACGGGCGAGCCGGTCGAGCGGGAGCGCCCCGACGGCCAGCGCCCGGCCCACCCGCCAGACCCCCTTGAGGTCCTCGGTGGCGGTGCGCGCGATGTGGACGGTGGAGTCGGGGTCGTCCACCCAGTCGACGGGCACCTCGTGGATCCGCAGCCCGGCGCGCTCGGCGAGCACCAGCAGCTCGGTGTCGAAGAACCAGCCGGAGTCCTCCACGAGCGGCAGCAGCCGCTCGGCCACGTCGCGCCGGATGGCCTTGAACCCGCACTGCGCGTCGCTGAACCGGGCGGAGAGGGAGGAGCGCAGCAGCAGGTTGTAGGCGCGGGAGATGAACTCCCGCTTCGCTCCGCGCACCACACGGGAGGAGCGGGCGAGCCGGGTGCCGATGGCGAGGTCGGAGTGGCCGGAGATCAGCGGGGCGACCAGCGGCAGCAGGGCGTTGAGGTCGGTGGACAGGTCCACGTCCATGTACGCGAGAACCGGCGCGTCCGAGCGGGCCCACACGGTGCGCAGGGCGCGCCCGCGGCCCTTCTCCTCCAGCCGGGTGCTGCGTACCCCGACGACGGCGGCGGCGAGCCCGGCGGCGACCTCGGGGGTGCGGTCGGTGCTCGCGTTGTCGGCGATGGTGATGCGGAAGGGGTACGGAAAGGTGCGGGTGAGGTGGTCGTGCAGCCGACGCACGCACGGGCCGAGGTCCTTCTCCTCGTTGAAGACCGGGATCACCACGTCGAGGACGGGTTCGCCGGGCGCGGACGCGAGGTGCGCCCGCACCGGAAGGGCGCCGGAAGAGGTGTCGGTTGTCATGCTCCGACCCTCACCGGCGGGGCTGTCACCGCTGTGTGGTGAGCCTGTGGCCCGTCTGTGAGTCCGTGGATCCGCCCTGGGGTGCGAGGGGCAGCATGACCTCGAATCGGGTGCGCCCGGGCTCGCTGCGTACGTGGACCCGCCCGCCGTGCGCCGAGACCACGGCCTGCACGATGGCCAGACCGAGGCCGGTGGAGCCCGCCGACCGGGAGCGGGAGGCGTCGCCGCGGGCGAAGCGCTCGAAGACGTGAGGGAGCAGATCGGGCGGGATGCCCGGCCCGTCGTCCTCGATGCGGAGCCGGATGGCGGATGTTTCACGTGAAACACGCGCCGTGACGGTGGTGCCGGGCGGGGTGTGGGTGCGGGCGTTGGCGAGCAGGTTGACCAGCACCTGCTGGATCCGGGCCGGGTCGGCGCGCACGGGCGCGGGCTCGTCGGGCAGTTGCAGGCGCCAGTGGTGAGCGGGCCCGGCGGCGCGGGCATCGCTGACGGCGTCCACGACGAGCGGGGCGAGGTCGGTGTCGGCGGTGGACAGCGGCCGTCCGGCGTCGAGTCGGGCCAGCAGCAGCAGGTCTTCCACCAGGCCGGTCATCCGGGTGGCCTCGGACTCGATCCGCCCCAGTGCGTGCCGGGTGTCGGGGCCGGGCTCCTCCCGTCCCCGGCGGGTCAGTTCGGCGTAGCCGCGGATGGAGGCCAGGGGTGTGCGCAGCTCGTGGCTGGCGTCGGCGACGAACTGCCGGACCCGCATCTCGCTCTGCTGCCGGGCCGTGAGGGCGGAGGAGACGTGGCCCAGCATCCGGTTGATGGCGGCGCCGACCTGTCCGACCTCGGTACGGGGGTCGGCCTCGGCGTCCGGGACCCGTTCGTGGAGGGCGGGCTCGCCGCTGTGCAGGGGCAGTTCGGATACCCGGGTGGCGGTGGAGGCGACCCGGCGCAGCGGGCGCAGGGCGACCCCGACCAGGGCCTGTCCGGCGAGGGAGGCGGCGATCAGTCCGGCGAGGGTGACGCAGACCTCGACCGCGACCAGGCGGTGGACGATGGAGTCGACCCCGCTGAGCGGGAAGCCGATGACGAGGCTGCCGTCGGCGGCGGTGACCACCCGGTAGCCGCCGAGGTCGGGCAGGTCCACCTCGACCGGGTCCGACGGCCACGGCGCGACCTTGCCGGGGTCGGATGCGGCGGGGTCGGACGCGCCGGGGCCGGACGCGCCGCGGGCGGACTCCCGCGCGACCTTGGTGAGGGCTGCGCTCTGGGCTTCCGTGAGGGGCTGGCGGTGGTCGAGCGAGGGGCCTTCGACGGAGGCGCTGCGAGCCGCCCCGACCACCTTGCCGTCGGGGCCGAGCCGCACCCCGACGGTGCCCAGCGGGGTCCCGGGGGCCACCACGAAGCCGATGCTGGCGTCGCGGGCGGCTTTCCCGGCCCCGGGGCCCCGGGTGGCCATCTCCACCGACGAACGCAGCTGATCGTCGAGCTGGTCGACGAGGTAGGACCGGAGCGCGAGGGTGGTGACGGCGCCGATCGCGGCGCCCACCACGGCGATCAAGGTGACCGCCGAGACGACGAGCCGGGTCCGCAGCGACCAGTTGCGGCGCAGCCGCAGCCTGGGACGGGCCTTGGGGGGACGGAATGACCGGCGCCGCCGCGGGAGCCGGGCGATCACTGTTCGGACGGCTTGATCAGGTAGCCGGCCCCCCGCCGGGTGTGGATCATCGGCGGGCGTCCGGGGCCGCTCTCCAGCTTGCGCCGCAGGTACGAGATGTACAGCTCGACCACATTGGCCTGGCCGCCGAAGTCGTACGACCACACCCGGTCCAGGATCTGCGCCTTGCTCAGCACCCGGCGCGGGTTGCGCATCAGGTAGCGCAGCAGCTCGAACTCGGTGGCGGTCAGGTGGATCTCCTGACCGCCCCGGGTCACCTCGTGGCTGTCCTCGTCGAGCCGCAGGTCGCCGACCTCCAGCACGGAGCCGCCGCGCGCGGCCTGCGCCGCGCCCGATCGCCGGACCAGGCCGCGCAGCCGTGCCACGACCTCCTCCAGGCTGAACGGCTTGGTGACGTAGTCGTCGCCGCCCGCGGTCAGGCCTGCGATCCGGTCCTCGACCGAGTCCTTGGCGGTCAGGAACAGCACCGGGACCTGCGGGATCTCCCGGCGCAGCTGCCCGAGGACGGCCAGTCCGTCCATGTCCGGGAGCATGATGTCGAGGACCACGACGTCCGGCCGGAACTCCCGGGCCGCCCGTACCGCGCCCGCACCGTCACCGGCGGTGCGGACCTCGCAGCCCTCGTAGCGCAGGGCCATGGAGAGCAGTTCGGAGAGCGCGGCCTCGTCGTCCACGACGAGCACCCGGCACGGGCCGCCGTCGGGCCGTACGAGTGCCGTGGGGTTGCTGGTGGACGTGGACGCATGGGAGGTGGTCGTCGCAGTCATGCGACCACGCTGACCGAGGCCTCTGAGAGCGTTCTTGTCGCTTCCTGTGAATTTCCTGAGAAACCCGGACTCCGGTCAGGCGGGCCCCTGATCAGGACAGGCGGAAGAGGCGGGCCGCGTTGTCGTGGCAGACCGCGCGCAGCCAGTCGTCGCCGAGCCCGAGCCGTTCGAGGGCGACGAGCTGGTGCTCGTACGGGTAGGGGATGTTCGGGAAGTCGGTGCCGAGCAGGATCCGGTCGCCGAGGTCCGCGAGCCGGCCGCGGTCGCCCGGCGGAAATCCGCCGAGCCGCTCCGAGAAGTCGGTGAAGGCCATGGTGGTGTCCAGGCGGACCTCTGGGTACCGGTCGGCGAGGTCGAGGAAGTCGGCGTACTCGGGCATGCCCATGTGCGCGACGATCAGCGCCAGCCCCGGATGGCGGGCCAGCAGCCGGGCGATCGGCTCGGGTCCGGTGTGCTTGCCCGGGACGGGCCCCGAGCCGCAGTGGATCACGATCGGGATCCCCGCCTCGGCGAGCAGCCCCCATACCGGGTCGAGGCGGTCGTCGTTCGGGTCGTATCCGCCGACCTGGACGTGCGCCTTGAAGACGCGGGCCCCCGCCTCGACGGCCTGCCGGACGTACGCCGTCACGCCCTCCTCCGGGAAGAACGTCGCGGTGTGCAGGCAGTCGGGGGTCCGGGCGACGAAGTCCGTGGCCCAGGAGTTGAGCCAGGCGGCCATCACCGGCTTGTGCGGGTAGAGCATGGCGGTGAAGGCCCGGACCCCGAACTCCCGCAGCAGCGCGACCCGCTGCTCTTCCTCGTGCCGGTAGGTGATGGGCCACTCGACGCCGGTCAGCGGGCCGAAACCGTCGAAGTAGTCCCACACCTTGTCCAGGACCCGCTCGGGCATGAAGTGGGTGTGTACGTCGACCAGTCCGGGCAGCCCCAGCCGCTCCCGGAAGGCCCGGACCGCGTCAGCCGTCGTCGCGGACAAAGCCGTGGCTCCGCTCGACGGTCGCGACGTGCAGGGTGTAGCTCTCGTACCAGTGCGCCCGGCCGTGCTTCATGGCCGCCTGGTGCTCCAGGTCCTCGCGCCATGCGGTGAGGGAATCCTGGTCCCGGAAGTAGGCGACGGTGATGCCGAGCCCACCGGGGGTGCGCGCGGACTCGTATCCGAGGAAGCCGGGGTTCTCGCGGACGATCTCGTTCATCCGCAGGTTGGTCTCGGGGTAGCCGCTCTCGTCGGGAGTGCGGACATTGCTGAAAACGGCCATCAGGTACGGCGGTTCGAACGCCGGTACGGGCTGAATGCTCATGTCCACCACCCTCCGCGGCGCGGCCACGGCATGTCCACCGCAAAGCGGCCCGCGCGGCCAAAGGGATCCAAGTTTTGACCTTGGAAGACCGTCGGGAAGCAGGGGTCAGAACAGCCCGTCCTGGCCGGCCTCGGGCAGCGTCGGCGCGATGTCCGCACACGGCACGTCCGTGGCCGCGCCCCCGGCGGCGGCCAGCTCCCAGCCGCCCAGCAGCCGGGTGTCCAGCACGAGCCCGTCGGCGAAATGCAGATCCGGCCCGGCGGCGCCCGCCAGCAGCCCCGCCACCGTCCCGCCCGCAGCGAGTTCGGTGACCACCCGGGCGGGTGCGGGAATCCCGGCCAGCCCGAACGGCCCGGCATGGTCGACCGTTTCGCAGGCCAGCCGCTCCAGCGACTCCGGCCACCCGGGCAGCGCGGCCGCCCGCGCATGTAGTTCGGCGACCTCCCCGGCCCGCTCCGCCGCCGCCGGCAGGTGCCCCCGTACGGCCCGCTTGCGGGCGTAGGCGATCCGGTCCGGCACCCCGAGCGCGGCCCGCAGCAGCTCCTCCGTACGCCGGGTCGACATCAGCGGCCCGCGCCCCAGCCAGGTCCAGCTCACCGCACCCTGCTCCAGCAGCCGGGCGGATCCGCGCTCCTCTGCGGTGATGCCGACCTTGACCATGCCGGGTCCGAACCAGGCCAGGTACACCCGGTAGGTGCGCGGATCGGCGGCGTTGGTGTCGGCCGCCACCGAGAACGACCGGTCCAGGCGGGCGCATTCGGGGCACTGGGCATTGCCGGCGCGCGCCGGGACGGTGGCGCCCGTCGGGCACACGGTCCGCTTACCGGCCCGCCGCACGCCCAGACACCGCCGCTCCCCGCGCGCGGCGAAGGCCAGGCGCTGCCCGTACCCGAGCAGACTCTCGCGCTCGCCGCGGCCCTGCCCGTACCAGCCGATGGCGGGGCGGCCGTCGGTCCACCGGATCCCGGTGCACCACCAGGTCACAGCGGCAGCGGCCGCTCGAAGAAGGTCTCCAGGACGACCGTGGCATGGGTGCCGCTGACTCCGTCGATCGCGTACAGACGGCGCAGGACGTCCTGGAGCTGCTCGGTGCCGGCCGTGCGGACCTTGACCAGGAGGGAGGCGTTCCCGGCGATGACGTGCGCCTCCTGGATCTCGGAGATCGCCTCGAAGGCGGCCCGGGAGTCACCCATCCAGGCGTTGGAGTCCACCATCACGTAGGCCAGCACCCCGCTGCCGACGGCGGCCGGGTCCACCTCGACCGTGGTGCGCCGGATGACCCCGCGCTCGCGCAGTTTGCGCACCCGCTCGTGGGTGGCCCCGGCGGAGAGCCCCACGGCCGTGCCGAGGGCGGCGTACGACTGGCCCGCGTCCTGCTGAAGACGCAGGACGAGTGCCCGGTCGATGTCGTCCACGCGATCTTCCTCCTACACACCTGCCATGTTTGCGAAGACGGTACCTGATCCTGCAATCCCACCATCGCACCGAACATGATTCGGAAATCACCCCTGTAGCCCGGGTAGGCGCGATGACGGACCTGGACGGAACCTGGACGGACCTGGCTACCGAGCGACGAACTGCGTCAGGATCGCCTGCACCTCGTAGATGTTGACCCCCTTGGTGAATGTCTTCTCTATCGGCGCGGCGGTGCCGGACACCCATATCTTCAGCTCGGCGTCGAGGTCGAAGTGGCCGGCGGTCTCCACGGAGAAGTGCGTGATGCTGCGGTACGGGATCGAGTGGTACTCGACCTTCTTGCCGGTGAGCCCCTGCTTGTCGACGAGCACCAGCCGCCGGTCGGTGAACAGGATCGTGTCGCGGATCAGCAGATACGCGGCGTGCACCTGCTCCCCGTGCCCCAGCAGCCGCGCGTACTCGCGCTGCGCCGACACCGGATCCACCGTGTGCGCATTTCCGAACAGTCCCATGAGAGCCCCCGTCGTACAGGTCCGAAACGATCTACCCGTAACCGTAGGCGGGCCCCCACCGCTCTGGCGTCCCCCGCCAGAGCGATCCGACCCCGTAGCCCCCCGGAGCCAGGACTCACTCCTGAGGAGGACAACGCAAGAGGCCCCCCGGCGAACCGGGGGGCCTCTTGGGCTGTGCACTCGGCAGGATTCGAACCTGCAACCTTCTGATCCGTAGTCAGATGCTCTATCCGTTAAGCTACGAGTGCTTGGCTGGCCGGGGTTTTTCGCCCCGTTGGCCTTGCGAGAACAACAATACATGGACCTCGCCGGGACGCGAAATCCATTAGCCGGACCCACTCTGACCTGGGAAAACAGCCCGGAAGAAGATCATCCAGTTGGGCCCGCCCCCGAGGCGCGCGCCCGAGGTTGAGCCGCCGATTGCGCCGACCCGGAAAGCACCGAAGCCCCGGTCCGCAAGGACCGGGGCTTCGTGAAGTGCGGAGGCGGAGGGATTTGAACCCTCGATGGGGGGTAAGCCCCAAACCGCATTAGCAGTGCGGCGCCATAGACCGGACTAGGCGACGCCTCCAGCACACCCTCGCGTACGAAGGTGCGTGCAGATGATGACACAGGCCTGGGGCCGGTCACCAATCCGCTCCCACGGTACAAGGACGGCGGCCCACAGAGCAAAGGCTTAACCCCACTCGGTACGCAACGTCGGTGCGGCCCCGTCGTTGGTGAGGCGTACGACGTACGGACGACCTGGAGTGCCCCATGCTGCGTCTCGCCGCTTTCGCCGTCACCTCCGCCCTGGCCGCCGCGGCGGCGGGGCCGCTGCCGCTCCCCCCACTGGGGCAGCTGCTGGCGCCCCCGGACCGGCTCACCATTTCCGTTTCCGACACCGGCAACCCCCTGGCCGACGGCGAGCACCAACTGCGGTGCGACCCGGTCGGCGGGAACCACCCCCAGCGCGAGGAGGCGTGCGCCCGCCTCGACGAGTTCGCGAAGGAGGGCAAGGACCCCTTCGCCCCCGCCCCCACACCGCAGATGTGCTCCATGCAGGACGGCGGCCCCGCCACCGCCCGTGTCACCGGAACGTGGCAAGGCCACAAGGTGGACGCCACGTTCCGCCGCCACAACGGATGTGAGATCAAGCGCTGGAACGACCTGGAACCTGTGCTTCCGCGTGGGCGTTCCTGACCTGGGAGGATGCGTGGGATGTGCGTTTTACACCGGACATCCGCCACCCCGCCGCGGGGCGGTGCCCTTAGACTCCTCCCGTGACATGCCGGTAGTTGTGGTCAGGGAGGAAGCTCGTCGTGAGCAGCAGGCCATCCCGAGGCGCTGCTCGCCTCGCAGCAATACTCGACGCTCTTCCGGACGCGCTGTTGCTCGTCAATGCCAACGGCACTGTCGTCAACGCGAATTCGATCGCCCTCGAGGTCATGGAGAGCCCCGGCACGGGGCTCGTCGGCCGCGGCGTGCTCGACCTGCTGCCCGAGTTCGACTCCAAGCTGATCCCCGGTTCCATGCGCCGCCCCGGCGAGGACGAGGGCGGCCGGGCCCGGCCCAAGCGGATGGTCGCCCGCCGGACCGACGGCAGCGAGTTCCCCGTGGAGGTCACGGCCGCCCATCTCGACGGCCGTGACGCCTACCGCGAGCCGCAGCCGGGCTACACCGGTGACGAGCTGCTGATGCTCGTCGTACGGGACCTCTCGCAGACCCTGGACACCGAGGCCGAGCTGGCCCGCTCCCAGCGCCAGACCGAGATGATCCTGCGGGCCGCCGCCGAGGGTGTCGTCGGCACGGACACCGACGGCCGGGTGGTGCTGGTCAATCCGGCCGCCGCCCAGATCCTCGGCTACCGCGCGACCGACCTCGGCAACCGCGAGCTGCACGGGCTGATCCAGCACTCGAAGGCCGACGGTTCGCCGTTCCCCTACGAGGAGTCCCCGCTCGCCGACACCCTGCGCAGCGGCCGCAAGCACCGGGTCCGCGGGCAGGTGCTGTGGAACAAGGCCGGCCAGCCCGTCGCCGTGGACCTGACCACCTCGCCCGTACGGGAGGGGGAGCAGCTCGTCGGCGCCGTCATGACCTTCACCGACCGGCGGCGGTACGACGCCCTGGCCGCGCGGCACGCGCAGTTGCTGGCCGTCCTCGGCGAGTCCCTGCGCGGACCGCTGGAGGAGCTGCGCGGGGAGCTGGCCACGCTGGCCGCCGACGACGCGGGACAGCTGTGGCCGGAGGCCAACCAGCTGCTGCACCATCTGGCCGCCGGCTACTCCCGGATGACCACGCTGGTGGACAACGTGCTCAGTTTCCAGCGCCTGGATGCGGGCGGCGAGAAGCTGACCAAGAAGAAGGTCCTGATCGACGGGGTCGTCGCGGCCGGTGTCGACGGCGCGGTGGACCTGATCGGGCCCGGCCGTGCGCAGTTCGCCGTGCACGCGCCGACCATCGAGGCGGAGATCGACGCGGAGCGGATCGCCACCGCCCTCGCGCACCTGGTCGCCGATGTGGCCGGAGTGGACGCCACCGGCAAGACCGCCCAGGGCAGCGGCTACGGCGACTCGACGATCGTGGTGGCCGCCGCGCAGCGCGGTGAGGTCGTACGGATCGAGGTGCGCGGGCCGTACGAAGGCGGGAACCCCGTCCACGAGCCGATCGTGCGGGGCATCGTGGCGGCGCACGGCGGGGTGCTGCAGACGGTGGAGGTACCGGGCGCGCCCGGCGGGGCGTACGTGCTGGAGCTGCCGCTCGGTGCCGGGGCCGGGACGGTGACCCTGCCCGAGCCCGAGCCCGCGAAGGAGCCCGTGGCCGAGGCGGGCGCCAAGATCTCCGGCGGCCGGCGGGCCCGGCGCGGGGTCGACGCGTTCCTGGACGACGAGGCCGAGGAGGCCAAGGCCGCGGGCCGGCAGGCCGACGGCGGGGGCGCGCTGGCGCTCCCCTCCGGACGGCGCCGGGCCGGCGAGGCCGGGCAGGGCCAGGTGGCGGCGGGCCAGGGCGGTTCCGAGCCGACCGGGCCCGCGGAGCTCGCGCAGTCCCCGGTGAACCCGGCGGGCCTGGGTACCGGCCGCCGGCGCGGACGCGACGGTGACGGCAGCGGGCGCGGCCCCGGCGAGGGCGGCCCGAGCGGCGAAGGCGACCCGAACGGCGAAGGCGACCCGAACGGCCAGGGCGGTCCCGGCGACCCGAACGGCCAGGGCGGTCCCGGTGGCCAGGGCGGGCAGGGTGGTCCCGGCGGCCAGGGCGGGCAGGGTGGTCCCGGCGGCCAAGGCGGTCCCGGGCAGCCCGTGCCGCCGCAGGGCACCGCCATGCCCGCGCTGCCTCCCGTACCCCCGGTGCCCTCCGTGCCGGTGACCGAGCATCCCGCCGCACGGCGGCGGGCCCTGGGTGCCCCGGGGCCCGCGCAGCCCGGCGGTCCGGTGCCGGCGGCCGGGCTCGGCCCGACGCCCGTCCCCGCGACGCCCCCGATGCCCGTGCAGCGGCCGATCGCCCCCGAGGGCGGCTTCGCGCTGCCCGCGGGGCCGACGCCGGCTCCCGCGGGCCCGCGGCAGACGCCCGCCGAGGCCGACGCCGAAGCCGATGCCGATGCCCCGGGCGGGCGGCGTGCGCGGCGGGTACTGGGCTCGCCCGCGGCCGAGCCCGACGCCCCCGCCGCGCAGTCGGCCGAGGGCGCGGAGGATTCCGTACACCCGACCGGGCGGCGGCGGGCGCTGCCCCCGACCCCGGCCTGGCCGGTTCCGGCGGCCCCTGCCGCCCCCGAGGAGGACGCCGCCCCCGGGCCGGTCGCGGTCCCCGGGGCCCGGCAGCCGCAGGACACCCCGGCGGAGGCCGCCCAGCCGATCAGCGTGCGCGCCCTCGGCACCCTGGGCCAGGGCATCTCGGTCGACGCCAGCGGCTCCGGCCGTCGGCGCCGGCTCTCGGAACCCCCGCCCCAGGGCCGCGCCTTCGCCATAGGAGCCCCCGAGGCGGGCTCCGACGAGGGCCCCGAGCCGCTGGACGGCCCCGGTGGCGCCGTGGAGGTCGTCAACCGACCCGCGCCGCGTCCGGTGGACGACGAGCTGCCTCCGGAGCCGCTGGACAACCCGCGCCGGCTCCTGGTGTGGCCCGCGCCCGACGTGCAGACCCAGCAGGCGCTCAGCGACCGCGGCTACCGTCCGGTGATCGTGCACTCCCGCGAGGAGGTGGACGCGCAGATCGCCGCGTTCCCCGCCGCGCTGTTCGTGGACCCGCTGACCGGGCCGATCACCCGGACCGCGCTGCAGTCCCTGCGTCAGGCCGCGGTGGCCGCGGAGGTCCCCGTTCTGGTCACGGCCGGGCTGGGGCACGCGACGCGGGAAGCCGCGTACGGGGCCGATCCGGCAGTCCTGCTCAAGGCGCTCGCGCCGCGCGACAGCGAGCAACACCCCTCGCGGGTGCTGCTGATCGAGGAGCAGGACGAGATCGCCACCGCGCTGACGGCCGCCCTGGAGCGGCGCGGCCTCCAAGTCGCCCGGGCGGGCGCCGACACCGATGCCGTGGAGCTCGCGACGCGGATGCGGCCCAACCTGGTGGTGATGGACCTGATGCAGGTGCGCCGCCGCCGGGCGGGGATCGTCGACTGGCTGCGTGCCAACGGGCAGCTGAACCGCACTCCGCTGGTCGTCTACACGGCCACCGGCATCGACCCCGCCGAACTGCCGCGACTGGCCTCGGGCGAGAGCGTGCTCTTCCTGGCCGAGCGGGCCACCACGGACGAGGTGCAGGGCCGCATCGTGGACCTGCTGGCCAAGATCGGCACCAACTAGCAATCCTGGCCCGATGGCCATCATCGACACGACCGAGCAGACCGTTCCCGCCGACAACGGCGAGGTCAGCCTCCTGATCGCCCGGCAGGTGGAGCCGGGCTACGAGGACGCCTTCGAGACCTGGGCGCGCGGGATCCTGGAGACCGCCGCGACGTTCCCGGACCACCTCGGCTACGGGCTGTTCCGGCCCGCCTCGAAGGGCGCGCCGTGGTTCCTGGTGCACCGCTTCCGCAACCAGGCCGCGTTCCAGCAGTGGCAGGACTCCGCCGAGCGGGCCGCGTTCTTCGCCAACTGCCAGGGCCACCACCACAGCGAGATAGCCCGGCGCGAGCTGCACGGCATGGAGACCTGGTTCGCCAAGCCGGGTACGACCCGGCCCGCGCCGCCGCGGTGGAAGATGGCGATCAGCTCAGGACTGGCCATCTTCCCGATCTCGCTGGCCGGCAACGCGGTACTCGGGCCGTACCTGGTGGATCTGCATTTCGTGGTGCGGACGGCCGCCTTCGCCGTCGTCTTCAGCACCCTGATGACCTACGTGGCCATGCCCGCCGTCAGCAAGCTGCTGCGGCCATGGCTCACGAAGGGATGACCGGCGCCGAAGGGCTGAACGGCACCCGAGCCGCCGGTCAGCCCAGGTGGGTGACTTCCAGTGCGCCGTCCGCGTACTGCTTGCGGATCACCTTCTTGTCGAACTTGCCGACGCTCGTCTTCGGCACGGCCTCGACGATCGTCCAGCGCTCCGGCAGCTGCCACTTGGCGATGGACTGGGCGAGGAAGACGCGCAGCCCCGCGTAGTCCACGGTCGCGCCCGCCTTGAGGACGACGGTGGCCAGCGGGCGCTCGCCCCACTTCTCGTCGGGGACGGCGACGACCGCCGCCTCGGCGACCTCCGGGTGGGCCATGAGCGCGTTCTCCAGCTCCACGCTGGAGATCCACTCGCCGCCGGACTTGATGACGTCCTTGGCCCGGTCGGTGAGGGTGAGGTAGCCGTCGGGGCTTATGACGCCGACGTCGCCGGTCTTGAGCCAGCCGTCGGCGCTGAACTTGTCGTCGGGGCGCAGCGGCTCCCCGGCCGCGCCGCCGTAGTAGGCGCCCGCGATCCAGTTGCCGCGTACCTCCAGCTCGCCCGCCGCCTCGCCGTCCCAGGGCAGGGAGTCGCCGCCGGGGCCGACCAGGCGGGCCTCGACGCCCGCGGGGAAGCGGCCCTGGGTGATGCGGTACGGCCACTCCTCCTCCTCGCTCAGCCCGGCGGGCGGGTGCGCCATGGTGCCGAGCGGGGAGGTCTCGGTCATGCCCCAGGCGTGGCAGAGGCGGACGCCGAGCTTGTCGTAGGCCTCCATCAGGGAGGGCGGGCAGGCCGCGCCGCCGATGGTGACCTGCTTCATCGAGGTGAGGTCGCGCGGGTTGGCGGTGACCTCGGCCAGCAGCCCCTGCCAGATGGTGGGGACGGCCGCGGCGTGGGAGGGCCTCTCGCGCTCGATCATCTCGGCGAGCGGGGCGGGCTGCAGGAAGCGGTCCGGCATCAGCATGTTGATGCCGGTCATGAAGGTGGCGTGCGGCAGGCCCCAGGCGTTGACGTGGAACTGCGGGACGACCACGAGGGTGGTGTCGCGGTCGTTCAGCCCCATCGACTCGACCATGTTGACCTGCATGGAGTGCAGGTAGATCGAGCGGTGGGAGTAGATGACGCCCTTGGGGTCGCCGGTGGTGCCGGAGGTGTAGCACATGGCCGCGGCCTCGCGCTCGTCCAGCTCGGGCCAGTCGTAGGTGTCGGGGCGGCCGGTGAGGAGGTCCTCGTACTCGTGCACGCGCACGTCGAGACCGTCGAGTGCGGAGCGGTCGCCGATGCCCGCGACCACGACGTGCTCGATGGTCGGCAGGTGCGGCAGCAGCGGCGCGAGCAGCGGCAGCAGGGAGCCGTTGACCAGCACGACCCGGTCGACGGCGTGGTTGACGATGAAGACCAGCTGCTCGGCGGGCAGCCGCAGGTTGAGGGTGTGCAGAACGGCGCCCATGGAGGGGATCGCGAAGTACGCCTCGACGTGCTCGGCGTTGTTCCACATCAGGGTCGCGACGCGGTCGCCCCGCTGGACCCCGAGGTCGTCGCGCAGGGCGTTCGCGAGGCGGGTGGCGCGGGTACCGATCTCGGCGAAGCTGCGGCGGTGCGGCTCGGCCTCCCCGGTCCAGGTCGTGACCTGGGACTTCCCGTGGATCGTCATCCCGTGCCGGAGGATTCGGGTGACGAGAAGCGGTACGTCCTGCATGGTGCTCAGCAAAGCGTCCTCCCGGTGAGCGCTGCGGCGCTGCGGCGGCTACGGATGCTGCCGATTCTGCGCACGTACCGGTCGGCATGTCACTACCCGGGGGTACAAAACAGCTGTGCATGTTTCACGTGAAACATCGTCTGACGGGCGGAGGGCTCATCGGACGAGGGTGAGTTCCGGGTCCTCGCGGAGCTTGACCATCGCCCGGGACACGGCGCTCTTGACCGTACCGATCGAGACCCCGAGCAGTTCCGCGGTCTGGGCCTCGCTCAGGTCCTCGTAGTAGCGCAGGACGACCATCGCGCGCTGCCGGTCGGGCAGCCGGGTCACCGCGCGCCACATCGCGTCGCGCAGGGCCTGCGATTCCGCGGGGTCGGCGGACGGCGGCGCCTCGCTCTCCGGGAGCTCGTCGCAGGCGAACTCGTCGACCTTGCGCTTGCGCCACTGGGAGGTGCGGGTGTTGACCAGGGCCCGCCGGACGTAGCCGTCCAGGGCACGGTGGTCCTCGATGCGGTCCCAGGCGACGTAGGTCTTGGCGAGGGCCGTCTGGAGGAGGTCCTCGGCATCGCACGGGTTGGCGGTGAGGGAGCGCGCGGTGCGCATCAGGACCGTGCCGCGGGTCTGTACGTACGCCGAGAACGACGGGTACGGCGTCGGGTTCGAGGCGAGCGTGCACACAGGCGTGGTCATGCCTCCACGCTAGGAGCGGCCGCCCGTCCTGGGATCGGCCGCAAGTGCCGAAGCCATGTCCATCTCAGGTTGTAGGAGTAGGGCAAACCCCACCTCCTGAAGGTGGAGGAGGTGGGGCTTCGAGATCGTCCGGGTCAGGCGTCCACGCCCAGGATCAGGCCGGAGGTCGGCACCCCCGTACCGGCCGTGACAAGTGCGTGCTCTGCCCCCGCGACCTGATTGACGGAGCTGCCGCGCAGTTGGCGGACGGCCTCGGCGATGCCGTTCATGCCGTGCAGGTACGCCTCCCCGAGCTGGCCGCCGTGCGTGTTGAGCGCCAGCGCGTCCGCGGCCACGAAATCGGCGGCCTCACCCGGCTTGCAGAAGCCGAACTCCTCCAGCTGCATCAGGACGAAGGGGGTGAAGTGGTCGTAGAGGATGCCGACGTCGATGTCCGAGGGTCGCAGGCCGCTGGTCCGCCACAGCTGGCGGGCGACCACGTCCATCTCCGGCAGGCCGGTGAGGTCGTCGCGGTAGAAGGAGGTCATGCCCTCCTGGCGGCGGCCGGCGCCCTGGGCGGCCGCGGTGATCACGACGGGCGCCTGGCGCAGGTGCCGGGCCCGCTCGGTGGTGGTGACGACAATGGCCTGGCCGCCGTCGGTCTCCTGGCAGCAGTCCAGCAGCCGCAGCGGCTCCACGATCCAGCGCGAGGCGGCGTGGTCGGCGAGGGTGATCGGCTTGCCGTGGAAGTAGGCGGCGGGATTGTTCGCGGCGTGCCGCCGGTCGGTGACCGCGACGTGGCCGAAGGCCTCCGGGGTCAGGTTGTAGGTGTGCAGGTAGCGCTGGGCGGCCATCGCGACCCAGGAGGCCGGGGTGAGCAGCCCCCACGGCAGCGACCAGCCGAGCGCCGCGCCTTCCGCCGAGGGCTCGCGCTGCTGGACACCGGATCCGAACCGGCGGCCCGAGCGCTCGTTGAAGGCGCGGTAGCAGACCACGACCTCCGCGACCCCGGTGGCGACGGCGAGGGCGGCCTGCTGGACGGTGGCGCAGGCCGCGCCGCCTCCGTAGTGGATGCGCGAGAAGAAGGAGAGGTCCCCGATGCCGGCGGCCTGGGCCACGGTGATCTCGGGGCTGGTGTCCATGGTGAAGGTGACCAGGCCGTCCACGTCGTCCGGCGTGAGCCCGGCGTCGTCGAGAGCCGCGTGCACGGCCTCGACCGCGAGCGTGAGCTCGCTGCGGCCGGAATCCTTGGAGAATTCCGTCGCGCCGATGCCGGCGATGGCGGCGCGGCCGCCCAGGTCGTCCCGGATGCGGACGCTCATGCCCCGGCTCCCAGGGTGACGGTCACGGTGCCCGTGACGTGGTGGCCGAGGCCGTTGGCGCCGACGACGCGTATCTCGGCGGTGTCCCCTTCGCGGGCGGTGACGGTGCCGGTGAGGGTCATGGTGTCGCCCGGATGGTTGGGGGCGCCCAGGCGGATGGCCACCTTGCGCAGGACGGCGTACGGTCCCAGCCGGTCGGTGATGTACCGGCCGACCAGGCCGTTGGTGGTCAGGATGTTCATGAAGATGTCCGGGGAGCCCTTCTCCCGCGCGAGCTCCGCGTCGTGGTGCACGTCCTGGTAGTCGCGGGAGGCGATCGCGCCCGCGACGATCAGGGTGCGGGTGATCGGAATCTCCAGTGGCGGCAGCGTGTCGCCGACTCTCATCGCTCAGCCCTCCTGCGCCAGTACGGCGCCCAGTTCGGACAGCAGCTCGCTGCCGCAGCCCAGGTACGCGTCGAGCTGGCGCCCCCACAGGAAGTGCCGGTGCACGGGGTGGTCCAGATCGGCGCCCATCCCGCCGTGCAGGTGCTGGCCGGCGTGCACGACCCGTTTGCCCGCCTCGGAGGCCCACCAGGCCGCCGTGAGCGCGTGCTCGTGCGCCGCGAGGCCCTCGTCGATGCGCCAGGCCGCCTCGTACGTCGTGACCCGGATCGCCTCGGTGTCCATGTACGCGTCCGCCGCGCGCAGCATGACCCCCTGGTTGGTGGAGAGCGGCCGGCCGAACTGCTCGCGGGCGGAGGTGTACTCGACGGCGCGGGCGAGCGAGCCCGCGCAGACGCCCACCTGGAGTCCGGCGAAGGCGGTGCGCGCGACGGCGAGGGTGTCCGCGTAAGCCTCCCCGGCGCCGGTCCGGTCGGCGCCGATCCGCTCGGCCTCGGCGCCCGTCAGGGTGAGCCGCCCGGCCGCCCAGGGCGCGGTGGTGTCGACCGCCGAGATCCGCACGCCGGGGGCGTCGGTGCGGACGAACCACAGCGCCCGGTCCGTGTCCGGGACCAGTACGTGGGTGGCCTCGCGCAGCCAGGGCACGGCCGGGGCGGTCCCCGTGAGCCGGCCGGCCTCGGCGGTGACGCGGCCGCGCTCCGGGAAGGCTCCGGTGGCGACCGCCTCGCCGGTGCCGAGTGCGGGGAGCAGGCGGGCGCGCTGCTCGGCGCTGCCGTGCCGGGCCACCGTGAGGACGCCGTAGACGCAGGTGGCGGCGTACGGGACCTGCGCGGTGGTACGCCCCTGCTCCTCCAGCAGCAGCACCAGGCCGAGCAGGCCGACGTCCTCGACGGCGGCGGTCAAGCCGGCGGCGGTGAGGGCCTTCCACAATTCGGCGTCGCTGCCGGTGCCGGCGGCGGCGAGGCGTTCGTGGGTGGCCAGGTCGCCGAAGATCCGGGCGGCGAGACCGGCCGCGGCGGCCTGCTCCTCGGTGGGGTGGAAGTCCATCAGCCCTCACTTCCCCGGAAGACGGGCAGTTCCAGTTCCTCGTCCACACGCAGGAACTCCAGCTGTACGGGCAGCCCGATGCGGACCTTGTCGTACGGGACTCCGGTGATGTTGGTGACCATCCGGACGCCTTCGGCGAGCTCGACCAGGGCGACCGCGTAGGGAGGGTCGAAGGCCGGGAAGGGCGGGTGGTGCATGACGACGAAGCTGAAGACCGTCCCCGCGCCGCTCGCCTCCACGCTCTCCCAGGCCAGGGACGCGCAGGCGTTGCAGCCGGGCAGCCAGGGGAAGCGGAGGGTCGCGCAGTCGGTGCAGCGCTGGATCAGCAGCTTGTGGTCCCGGACCCCGTCCCAGAACCCCTGGTTGTCGCGGTTGATCACCGGGCGGGGGCGCCGGGGCGCGGGCTTCGCCTCCCGCTTGGCCGCGGGCGCGTACTTGAGGATCCGGAAGCGGTGGGTCCCGGCGAGTTCGCCGGACGCGTGGACGTCCATGCGGGTGGTCACGAAGTGGCCGGTGCCCAGTTTGGTCGTCTTGCGGGCCGACACGGACTCGATGAGGGCGTCGAAGGTGACGGCGTCGCCCGGGCGCAGCGGGCGCAGGTACTCCTGCTCGCAGTCGGTGGCGACCACGGAGGTGTAGCCGGCGCCGTCGAGGAGGGCGAAGAGGTCCTCGTAGGCGGAGGAGCGGTCGGTGTGGCCGGAGAGTCCGCCCATCGTCCAGGCCTGGAGCATGGTGGGCGGGGCGATGGCCTCCGGCCCGGTGTAGGCCGGGTTGGCATCACCCATCGCCTCGCACCAGTGGCGGATCATCGGCTCGTTGACCGGGTCCTTGCCCTGGCCGGCGGTGGCGGCGGCCCGGCCCTCGAAGGCCTTGAGCAGCTCGTGGAACCGGGCGGCCCCATCGGCGTCCGATTCCTGCGCGGCCTGTTCGGTCATCGCTTCCTCCCCTTCATGCCGAGCCGCATCATGGCGACGATCTCCCGCTGGACCTCGCTGACCCCGCCGCCGAAGGTGTTGATCTGCGCGGCCCGGTTCATCCGCTCCAGCTCGCCGCCCGCGAAGGCGTCGGGCCCCCGTACGAGGGCCTCCTCGCCCACCACCTCCTGGCAGATCCGGTACACCTCGACGGTGGACTCGGTCCCCAGGAACTTCACGCCGCTCGCGTCGCCCGGGGCCAGGCTGCCGCCGCCCACGTCCTGGACGAGGCGCCAGTTGAGGAGGCGTACGGCGGCGAGGCGGGCGTGCGCCTCGGCCAGCCGGGCCTGCACCCAGGGCCGGTCGGCGGGGCGCTCGCCGGTGGCCGGATCGGGGGTGCGGGCGTGGCGCAGCGCGTGGGCGAAGAAGTCCTCGGCCTGCATGCCGATGGCGGCGAGGGCGACGCGCTCGTGGTTGAGCTGGTTGGTGATCAGCCCCCAGCCGCCGTGCTCGGGGCCGACGAGGTTGCCGGCGGGCACGCGGATGGAGTCGTAGTACGTGGACGTGGTGGTGAGGCCGCCCACGGTGTCGATCGGGGTCCAGGCGAAGCCGGGGGCGTCGGTGGGCACCAGGACGATGGATATGCCCTTGTGCTTGGGGGCCTCGGGATCGGTCCGGCAGGCGAGCCAGATCCAGTCGGCGTTCTGGGCGTTGGAAGTGAAGATCTTCTGCCCGTCGATGACCCAGTCGCCTCCGGGCCCGCCCTCGCGGACGGCGCGGGTGCGCAGCGAGGCGAGGTCGGTGCCGGCCTCGGACTCCGAGTAGCCGATGGCGAAGACGATCTCGCCCTTGAGGATCCGGGGGAGGAAGTAGTCCTTCTGCTCCCGCGTCCCGTACTTCATGAGCGTCGGGCCTACGGTGTTGAGGGTGACCATCGAGACGGGAGCGCCGGCCCGGTAGGCCTCGTCGAAGAACACGAACTGTTCGTCGGGGCCGCGGCCTTGGCCGCCGTACTCGACGGGCCAGCCGAGGCCGAGCAGTCCGTCGGCGCCGATGCGGCGCAGCAGGGCGCGCTGCGCGACCGGGTCCTCGGGCACCCCGTCCGGCAGCAGATCCCGGAAGTACTCCCGCAGTTCGGCGCGCAGCCGCAACTGGCCTTCGGTCGGGGCGAGGTGCACGGCGCTGGCCTCCCGGCATCACATCGTCAAGTGAACCTGACTGTCCGTCAGATTCCCTGTGGATGTCAAGGGCGGGACGCGCGAGGGCGCCTGCGCTACCGGACCCCAGCCGGTCCGGTCGCACAGGCGCCCCTCAACTCTGGGAGCGGATCAAGCCGCGCCTACCACCAGGGCCGGAAGTTCACCGCCAGGTTGGAGTTGTGCTGCTGGATCGCCGTGAAGGCCGAGCCGTTGACCTGCGCGGTGTTGTTCTGGTTCGACGCCCCGGAGCCGGTGGCGACCTGCTGCGACGTGGAGGAGCTGCCGGTGTTGCCGCCACCCACTCCGCTGCCGATGATGCTGGCGACGCTCGCATTCGACCCGTCGTTCGCGAGGGCGCCGTTGTCGGCCGACGCCACCCCGCCGAAGAGGGCCACGGCGAGGGGCAGAGCGGCGACGGCGGCGATGACTCGGGCGGTACGGATGCTTGCCATGTCTTGATCCTCCATAAAACCGAAGTCTGGTGTGCACCAAGGCAGTTGGCCGACCGCCTCGGTCGTTGTGGTGACGACGTCGCGAGTCCAGAGTTGCCCACCGAATCCCCGGCGAACCACCCCGGAGTCCCCGATTCCCCCGCAAGCATGACCAACATCGGATAAACCTCGTTTGCGCCTCGTGCGCCCCAGGACAGCACTCCTGCACCTGGTAGAACCCCTGCCCCACACCCGGAGAACCGTTCCGCCAAACCGGCCTGCCCCGGACATGCCGAAAAGAGCCGCGTCGTCCGGGAACCCCACCGTCTCCCGGGCCTGCGGCCCTGCAACGCCAAGCTTCGCGCCCCCTGCGCGCCCCCGGCGTCCGCCGGGGTGATCCGTCCGTGCCCCGGTCTCGGGGCACACTCGCGGCGCGATCCTCGGTCGCGACCGACCGGGCTCCAGCGCCTGCTGCTGCGTTCGTACGTACTGCAGAACACGAACTGTGAAACTGAACTGCGGACTGCGGACTGTGACTACGGACTACGGACTACGGACTACGTTCCGCCAATGACGAGCCATGACCTGCGGGTTACGGGTCTACGCGGCGAGCGCCATCTCCTGGCGGGCGGCGGATCGGGTACCGACGGCGGAGGTGACCGCGGCCGTACGGGCACGGTCGGACTCGGCGGCGAGGGCGGCTGCGGTGGTCGAGCGGCGGACGGACGGGGTCTTGCCGTGGGCCTCGGCGCGGATGCGCTGCTTGATGGTGGGCGGGAGCGAACCGCCCCGCATCATCGCCCGCCAGGTCTGCCGGGCCACGACGGCCGGCCGGCGCACGGCGGGAACGGCGGGAGTGGCGACGGCGCCGAGGGAGGTGGCGGCGGCCGGAGCGGCCTTGGCGCCGAAGCCGAGGCCGGCGAAGAGGGCCACGAGTGCGGCGAGGAAGGCGGTCCAGATCGACGTGACGGTGCTGCGGTGGGCCATGACGGGTCCCTCGATTCGTGATGTTCCGACGGGCGGATCTGAATACATTCGTCATGATGCGACCGCAACCGCACCGCCCCCACACCGCGCGCCGATCTTCCGACAAACACCACTCAAAGAGCCTAAAGCGCCCCTCCAGAGCCCCTTAGTACCGCCTCGAAGGCCGCATACGCCTTCGCGTCGAAGAGCACGAACCGCACTTCCTCCACCCGGGTACGGGCCGCCCGTACGGTCTCCACCGCGATCCGGGCCCCGTCGTCCATGGGCCACCCGTAGATCCCGGTGGAGATGGCCGGGAACGCCACCGTGCGGGCCCCCAAGCCGTCCGCCACCCGCAGGGATTCGCGGTAGCAGGAGGCCAGCAGCTCCGAGCGGTCCTCGTCCCGGGACCAGACCGGCCCGACGGTGTGGATCACGTGCTCGGCGGGCAGCCGCCCGGCCGTGGTGGCGACGGCCCGGCCCGTCTGCAGACCCTTGCCGTAGTGGGAGCGGCGCAGGTCCTCGCAGGCGGCGAGGATCTCCGGCCCGCCGCGGCGGTGGATGGCCCCGTCGACTCCCCCGCCGCCGAGCAGCGAGGAGTTCGCGGCATTGACCACCGCGTCCGCCGTCTCGGCGGTGATGTCTCCCTGGACGAGGACGATGCGCACCATCGTGGATCCCTTCTCGCGACACAGACGACGAAGGGGCGCCCCTGTTGTGGGACGCCCCTTCCTGCCGACGCGTACATGCGCCGGCCTGTGGCGGTGGGTGTGGGATTTGAACCCACGGTGACTCGCGCCACGACGGTTTTCAAGACCGTTCCCTTAGGCCGCTCGGGCAACCCACCTGGCCGGTACAGAGTACCGGCTGCGGGGGTGGGCGGGGGTTTGGCGGGGCAGCGTGCGTACGCCGCCCCGCCGGGCCGGGATCAGGAGGTCTGCGCCTTGTCGTAGGCCGCCTTCGCCTCGTTGCCGAAGTACGGGCCGAACATGCGGTTCGGCAGGAAGTTGTAGCCGAAGCTGTTCACCGAGACCTGGCTGCCCAGGCCCGTCGCCTCGTTGAAGTCCTGGAACCAGGGGCCGCCGCTGGAGCCGCCGGTCATGTTGCAGCCCAGGCCGTGGTCCTTGGTCAGCAGGAAGTCCTTGCTGCTGTTGCCGCTGCAGTAGACCAGCTTGGTGCCGTCGTAGGGCGCTGCCGCGGGGAAGCCGAAGGAGTACATCTTCTTGCTGTAGCCGCCGTTGAAGACGATGCCCTGCGCGCCGACGACCTGGCTGAGCTTCTGGCCGTTCAGCGGGGCGACGACGGCGAGGCCGACGTCCATGTTCATGTCCTCGCTCGCGGCCCACTGGTCGGTCGCGAGGGTCTTGGTGGCCGACCACTGGCCGTAGGGCGCGTTGCCGTTGTTGTAGGCCGGGACGAAGACCCAGTTGGTGTGCCAGGCGCCCTGGTACTTCACGCAGTGCCCGGCGGTGATCACCGTGCTGCCGTTGGTGCTGGTGATGGAGTCGCCTGAGCAGGACGCCGTCCTGTCACCCATGGTGAAGAAGACCCGGCCGGAGGTCTTCACCACGCCCCCGCCGCCCGTCCAGGCGCCGCCCGCCTGGGGGAACGCCGTGGGGGCCGCGGCAGCCGATCCCACCGACGACGCCGACGACGCCGCAGTCGGCGGGATGTTCGTGGGGCTCGCCACCGTCGCCGGGGCTGTCGTACGCAGCGCTCCCGGGGCCGCCGTCACATCGAGCGGGGTGGCGCCGCGCATCCGCTCGGCGGTCCAGAATCCCTGGGTGTGCTGCTGCTTGAACGATGCCGGGGTGTCGGACGAGGGGGCGGCTGTCGCAGGGCCGGCCGTCGTCAGGGCGCCCGCGATCAGGGCGCCCGCCGCCAGTAAGACCGATGCCGTCGTGCGATGACGATTCACGCATGACTCCTTCTGCCGGCCCCGGTCCCGTCGGACCCGGGCAGGGTGGGGTGAAGAGCTGTCGGTGCGGATCGGCAGCAGAGTGGCACGCGCGGGTAAAGATGTCAGGAGCCGGTCGGAACGTTCGGTCGGTTCAGGCCAGCATTTGGCCAACTTCCCGCCCCGCCGTCCGGGTCCCGCCGTCCCCCCGTCATACGGTCAGCAGCACGCCGGCGTAGGACACCCCGGCCACCACCGCCCACGCCCCGAGCCCCAGTACCGCCGCGCGGCCGCCGGTCCGGGCCAGGGTGGGCAGGTGCACGGCGCTCCCGAGGCCGAACAGCGCCGCCCCGAGCAGTACCTCCTGGGCGGTGTGCGCCCACTCCAGCGCCACGTCGGGCAGTACCCCGGTCGCGCGCACCGCGGCCGCCGCCAGGAAACCGGCCACGAACAGCGGCACCGGAGCCGGACGGCGCCCCGAGGCCGTCCGCACCCCGCGCCGGCGGGCCCGTACCGAGAAGGCCACCGCCGCCACCAGCGGGGCCAGCAGCGCCACCCGCATCAGCTTGACCAGCACCGCCTCGCCGAGCGCCCCCGGGCCGGCGGTCTGGGCGGTCGCCACCACCTGGCCGACGTCGTGGACGCTGGCGCCCACCCACCGCCCGAAGGCAGGGTCCGAGAGACCCAGCGGACCCTGCAGCAAGGGGAGCACCGCGATGGCGAGCGTTCCGCACAGGGTGACCAGTGCCACCGAGGAAGCCACGTCCTCCTCGTCGCTCCCGGACACCTCGCTCACCGCGCCGATGGCCGAGGCCCCGCAGATCGAGTACCCCGTGGCGATCAACAGCGGCTGGTCCCCCGGGAGTCCGAGCCTGCGGCCCAGCCACAGCGTGCCGAAGAAGGTCGCCGCGACCACCGCCGCCACCATCGCCACCGTGGCCCAGCCCAGCCGGAGCACCTGGTCCAGGCCCAGCGCGAGGCCCAGCAGGACGATGCCGATCCGCATCAGCCGCCGGCCGGCCAGCGAGAGCCCCGGGCGCGCGGTTCCCCGTACGAAGACCCGTAGACGCGGGACATGGGCGACGGTGATGCCCAGCAGCACCGACGCCGTCAGCATCGGCACGGCCGGGATCAGCCGGTGCACGCACCATGCCGCGAGGACACCGGCGCCAGCCAGCGCCAACCCGGGCCACTGGGACGCTGTTTCACGTGAAACATTGCGGATTGGCGTGCTCTGCGGGCGGTTGAGGAGGGCCATCATGCGCTGCCGTCGACGGGATGCGTGTACACGCGGCGGATGCTCGTGCCGAGCCTGGAGACGTCGGCTCCGTACACGTGGACCGATATGGCCTTGGAGCTACAGGAGTTGCGCACCTTGTGGATGTCCCCGGGCGGGGCGAATCCGCAGACCTCACCCGGGGCGTTGACCACGTCCTCGGTGGGGACCAGGAGGGCCGGACCGGCGCCGGGCGCGAGCCGGTAGCGCCGTTCGCTCTCCTGGCCTTGGTGGACCCCGGCCACGCACCAGGAGACGTGGTCGTGGATGCAGGTCTCCTGGCCGGGCAGCCACACCAGGGCGACCACCGAGAAGCTGCCGTCCGACTCGGCGTGCAGGATGTGCTGCCGGTAGCGGCCCGGATCGCCTTCCCGCTGCGCCTCCGACAGGAGGTCGGGCGTACCCAGATGCGGTGCGAGGCGCTCACCGACCAGGTAGGCGGTCAGATCGGGGGCCAGCCCCCGATCCACGACCGTGCGGATCTCACTGACGAGGGCGGCCATCCTCGCGGTCGTACGGGCCGGCGTGGTGGTGGTCATACCGGCAGCGTCCTGCCGCCGATCCATCACGTCCAACGACAGTTTCGACCGGAATTCCCAAGCCCCGCTTATGTGTTGGCCGACAGCCGATGCAGCCGATCAGCAGCCGACCAACAACCAGTCAGCAGCCGACCCGGTTCGCCGCCACCCGTTTCAGTACGTCCAGCACCACGGCCGTCGCCGGTATCCGCAGATGGTCCCGGTACACGTACGCGGCGATGTGCCGGCGGGAGGCGGGCTGGAGCGCCCGTCCGCACACCCGGCTCAGCGAGAGCGAGGGCAGCACCAGCGCGGGCATCATGGCCACGCCCAACCCCTGCGCGACCAGGCTCTGCACCACCAGGTTGTCGTCGGTGGCGAAGCGGATGTCGGGGACGAAGCCCAGCTCAGCGCACTCGTGCAGCAGGTTCGCCCGGCAGCGCGGGCAACCCGCGATCCACCGCTCCTCGGCGAGGTCGGCGAGGTTCACGGCCCGCCGCCGGGCCAGCGGATGCCCGGTCGGGAGCAGCACGGTGAGCTGGTCCTCCAGCAGCTTCACCTCGGCGACCTCGTCCGGGATCTCCTCGTGCAGCCCGGGATAGGTGAAGGCCAGGGTGATGTCGCACTGCCCGCGCTCCAGCCGGCGCAGCGAATCCGGGGGCTCGCCCTCCAGCAGTTCCACCTGGATGCCGGGGTGGTCCTTGGCCAGATCGCTCAGGGCTTCCGGGACGAGAGTGACGTTGACGCTGGGGAAGCCGCAGAGCCGGACCCGGCCGGTGCGCAGCCGGGCGTAGGCCTTGAGCTGGGCCTCGGCGGCCGAGAGGCTGCCGAGGATGCTCTCGGCGTGCCGGGCCAGGGACCGGCCGGCCTCGGTGAGCTGCATCGTGCGGCCGACACGGGTGAACAGCGGGGTTCCGACGGCGCGTTCGAGCGCCTTCATCTGCTGGGTGATGGCGGGCTGGGTGTACCCGAGGACGCGCGCGGCCGCCGAGTAGGACCCGGAGGCGACCACCTCGTGGAAAGTCCGGATGTGCCGCGAATCGAACACCTGTGAAGCATAAGCGGACGTTGGAGGGGCCGTAGGCGGAATCCCGCCCACGGCCCCTGTCCATCAAGCCACCGGGTCCTACTTGTCGCCGACCCGCGAGCCGAGCGTGATGTCCACGGTGGTCGGCTTGCCACCGCGCAGGTAGGTCAGCTTCACCGTGTCGCCGGGCTTGTACGTCCAGATCATGCTGATCAGGGTCGGACCGCTGTCGACCGGCCTGCCGCCGAACTCGGTGATGATGTCGCCGGGCTTGAGGCCCGCCTTGCCGGCCGGACCGTTGGGGTCGACCAGCTCGTTGGCGGCCGCGCCGCTCTCGGAAACCTTGGCGCCCTCGGCCTTGGACTGGAGGTCCACGGAGACCGAGATGACCGGGTAGACCGGCTTGCCGGTCTTGATCAGCTGCTCGGCGACGTTCTTCGCCTGGTTGATCGGGATGGCGAAGCCGAGACCGATCGAGCCGGCCTGGCCGCCACCGAAGCCGCCGTTGCCGGCCGACTGGATGGCGGAGTTGATGCCGATCACCGCGCCGCGCCCGTCGAGCAGGGGACCGCCGGAGTTGCCCGGGTTGATCGAGGCGTCCGTCTGGAGCGCGCTCATGTAAGAGCTCTTGCCGCCGGAGCCGTCTCCGGAGGCCACCGGGCGGTTCTTGGCACTGACGATGCCGGTGGTGACCGTGTTGGACAGGCCGAAGGGCGCACCGATCGCGATGGTCGCGTCGCCGACGGCCACCTTCTCGGAGTCCCCGAGCGCCAGCGGCTTGAGGGTGGTCGGCGGGTTCTTCAGCTTGATGACGGCGACGTCGTAACCCTGCGCCTTGCCGACGACCTCGGCCTCGTACTTCTTGCCGTCGGAGAAGGTCGCGGTGAGCTTGCCGCCGTTGGCGGCGGAGGCCACCACGTGGTTGTTCGTGAGGATGTGGCCCTGCTGGTCGTAGACGAAGCCGGTGCCGGTGCCGCCCTCGCCGTCCCCGGCCGAGGCCTCGATGGTGACCACGCTGGGCAGCGCGGCGGCGGCCAGGCCCGCGATCGAGCCGGCCTCGCGCTTGATGTCCTTGGGCGTGCTGGCGCTGATCGTGGTCGAGCCGGAGCCGTTGCTGCTGCGGTCGGCGGCCCAGTAGCCGACACCGCCGCCGACGCCGCCCGCGAACAGGGCCGCCACGAGCACGCCCGCGACCAGGCCGCCCTTGCCCTTCGGCTTGGGCTGCGGGGTCCCGGCGGTGCTCAGGGGCACGCCCCAGGCTCCGCCGCCCTGGCCACCGCCGGCCTCGTACGCGGGAACCGTGGGCGGCGGGGGCGGCCAGCCGCCCGCTCCGTGCGCGGCCGGCTCGGCGGGGTGGCCGTATGCCGGGGCGGGCGGGATCTGCTGCGTCGGCTCGGTACCGGGGGCGGGGGTCGGCGGGAGCTGCTGGGTGACGGGCTCGGCGGTGACGGGCGCCGCCGGTCCGGGATGCACGGCCGACGCCGCCGGCGCCGAGGCCGGAGCAACGGTCGGCGGCTCGACCGGCGCGGGCACCGGCGGCTCGGCGATCGGCGCGCCGACAAGCGTCTCGGGGGCGGGAGCGGCCACCGGGGGTGCGGGCGGGGCCGCGGGGGGCGTCGGGGCCGCGGTGCCCTCGTTCTCGGTGCTCACAGCGCTCTCTCCTCGTCACACACGGCTTCAGATGAATCTGGCGATATCGGTCCGGCTGAACGTTCGACATGCCGCACAAGTTCCAGGGCAAAGCCTTTCCCATGACCCGTCAGAGCACTGTAAGCCGGACCTGTGCGTCTCCCCCCATCCTTTATCTCCGACATATCGGACGCATCCGCAGAAGCGCGTACAGGCCGCGCGCGGCGCCGGGGCCCCTCTCGGTGGCACCATGACCCGGTGACCCACGCAACGCCGCGCCCCATCCAGGTCGTCGCCCACCGCGGCGCCTCGGAGGATGCCCCCGAACACACCCTGGCCGCGTACCGCAAGGCCATCGAGGACGGGGCAGACGCCCTCGAATGCGACATCCGGCTGACGGCCGACGGCCATCTGGTGCTGGTCCACGACCGCCGGGTGAACCGCACCTCCAACGGCCGCGGCGCCGTCTCCGCCCTGGAGCTCGCCGATCTCGCCGCCCTCGACTTCGGCTCCTGGAGGGACCGCGAGGAATCCCCCGACTGGGACGCCGACCCCGAGCGCACCTCCGTGCTCACCCTGGAGCGGCTGCTGGAGCTGGTGGCGGACGCCGGGCGCCCGGTGCAGCTGGCGATCGAGACGAAGCACCCGACCCGCTGGGCCGGACAGGTGGAGGAGCGGCTGCTTTTCCTCCTCAAGCGCTTCGGCCTGGACGCCCCGCCCGCCGAGGGCCCGCACCCCGTCCGCGTGATGAGCTTCTCCGCCCGCTCCCTGCACCGGGTGCGGGCGGCCGCGCCGACGATCCCGACCGTGTACCTGATGCAGTTCATCTCGCCGCGGATGCGCGACGGACGGCTGCCGGCCGGGGTGCGGATCGCGGGGCCGGGCATGCGGATCGTGCGCGGCCACCCGGGTTTCATCCGCAAGCTCCAGGCCGCGGGTCACTCCGTGCACGTGTGGACCGTGAACGAGCCGGAAGACGTTCAGCTCTGCGCTGATCTGGGTGTAGAGGCGATCATCACGAACAGGCCGCGTCAGGTTCTGTCACAGCTGGGACGCTGACGTCCCCTTTTGCGCACCCGTCACACCCGCCTCGGATGTGACGGGGTGTGCACCGGCGCATCCGCTCCGCATTCGTTGGTCATGAATGCGTCAGGGGGCCCCACTTCGGCGGTTTCCGGTCCAGGCCATTGGGGCATCCAGACCATGCGTGGGGCTAAGGAGGTTCCGGGGGTGGCGTTGGTGGTGGCACAGGAAGTGCCCACGTCGTCGTGCATGGACGTACGCCATGGTCCTGCGGGCGTGGGCGAGGCGAGACACCGGATGCGCGAACAATTGCGTATCAACGGGGTGTCCGAATCGGTCGTTGACGACGCCGTTCTGATCCTTTCCGAACTGCTCAGCAATGCCTGCCGGCACGGCAGACCGCTGGGCGCGCGGGAGATCGGGGACGGAGAGATACGCGCCTCATGGCGCGTCGACAGGGCGGGGCGGCTGACGGTCGAGGTCACGGACGGGGGCGGGCCCACCCGCCCGATTCCGGCCACGCCCTCGGTCACCGCGCGCGGCGGTCGGGGGCTGAACATCATCAGCGCCCTGGCCCAGGACTGGGGTGTCCGGGACGGAGCGGCGGGTGAGGTCACCGTGTGGGTGGTCGTTGCCTGTGGGCCCCGGCACGAGGATTTCGCTACGCGCGTTGCGCCCCCGGCGATCGACTTCAGCACGGCCTTCGACGAACTCGATTCCTGAAGGCATCCGACTCGATTTCTGAGCACATCCGACCAATATCGAGCAGTACCGGTCATCCGTACACAAGCGGCCGTCCGGGAGCGCACGCCGACCGTGCTCCCGGCCGCACCCCACCGGTTCCGGCGGTACGAACGGCTAGGCTCGCGCCCAGACACCACGCCGTACCGCCGCAACCGGGAGACACCCACGATGGCCAAGAAGCGCCCCGCAGCGAAGACTGCAAAGCCGCAGCTCAACAACGGGGAGATCCCTGTGGTGGGCGCTCGCGAGCCCTGCCCCTGCGGATCCGGGCGCCGCTACAAGGCCTGCCACGGTGCAGCCGCGGCACACGCCGTCACCGAACACGTACGGCGCCCCTTCGAGGGCCTGCCGGGCGAGTGCGACTGGGTGGCGCTGCGCGAGCTCGTGCCCGCGGCCACCGTCCCGCTCACCCTCAAGGGCGGTCTGCCCGAGGGAGTCCCCTCCGTCTCGCTGGTGACCGTGCTGCCGATGGCGTGGCCGGCGTTGCGCCGCGAGGACGGCTCGGTGCTGCTCGGGCTCCAGAACGACACGACCACCGGGGACCTCGGCCGCGACATGGCCGACACCCTGGAGCGCGCCCTCGCCACGGAGCCGGGCAACCCCGTCGCCGCCCGCCGGGTCCCCGCCGAGGGTCCGCGACTTCAGGATCTCCTCGACACGGACGGCGTTTTCGAGCCGGTTGTGCACAGCGGCTTCGAATTCTGGATTCCGGACGCGGAGGGTGCCCAGAGCGCCTCCCCGGAGATCGCCGCCTCGCTGGAGCGCGCCAACGCGGCCGCCATCCCGACCGTCAAGCTCGCGGGCGTGGACGCCGCGTACTGGTGCGAAACGCCGGACAAGAACCACCTGCGCTGGGTCATGCCGCACCCCGAGGAGAAGCTGCTCGACGCCCTCGCGCGGCTGCACGCGGCGGGTACGTCCTCGCTCGGCGAGGGCACCAAGCTCGTCGGTTCCTTCCGCGCGCACGGGCTGATGGTCCCCGTCTGGGACCTGCCCACCGGGGTCACGGCCGACGACGTGGAGAAGCCGGCGGCCGAGTTCGCGGAGCGGCTGGCCACGGCCCTGGCCACGGACACCCCGCTGACCACGGAGGAGCGCCGGGCCCGCGGTGGGCTCACCAACCGTCAGGTGACGCTCAGCTGACGGGCGACCACCCGCGGGTCCGGTGACCGGAGTCACAACTCCCGCTAATCGCCTGCAAATCGGTGTCTGAATATCAGAGATCGAATTTGCGAACAGGCGATCTCTTGTTACCGTTCTTGTAGCCCGGTCGCTGGTGCATCCCCCGTCGCCAGCGACCGGGCCCTTCCATTTCCGGCGGTGCTCAACCGTCGCCCGGTGCCGGTGAGTTGCTCCCGGACCGCAGCAGCAGCGCCCCTTCATCATCCGGAACTGCAAACTCCGCTACGGCCGAGTATCCGTCCGGCGCCCCCGTCGAGGCCTCCTTCGGCGTCTCGCACAGCCCCGGCTCGTCGCCCGCGCCGAGGGCGCAACGGATCTGCACCGTGCGCCCGGCCGGCCCCATGACCGTCAGCACGGCGGCGAGGGCGCGCCCGCTCGTGTTGCGGTAGTAGCTGCGCCCCCAGGTCTGGCCCTCGCCGACCATGACGCAGGTCTGCGCCTCCACCCCCTGCGGGGAGGACAGTTCGGGACCGCACCGGGAATCCGTGCGCGGCTGCTCGGGCGGCCCCGGTTGGGCCGGCGCGGGCGCGGCCGCGGGTGCCGACGTACCGGACGGGCCGGAAGAGGACCGCTCGGAAGAGGACCGCCCGGAAGAAGGGCCGGCGAGGCCGAGGGAGGAGAGCACCCCGCCGCCTTTTCCGTCGTCCTGACCGGCGAAATCCGGTCCGGCGATCGCCCCGGCGAGGGGGAGCGACAAGATGATCAGCACACCGGTGCCGATACCGATCAAGCGGAGATTCATTCGCCGAAGATAGCGACGCGGGAATGGGGCACGGAGATCCCCGCGCCCAATTCCCTTGGAAACTCGTCCTGCTGACACTCGTACGAGTGATCCCGCCGTGCTCCGTACGTCAGTACGCGAGCCTCAGCACCCGAGCGTCAGTACGCCAGTCGGCTGCCGCCGCCCGGAGCCCCCGTGCTCGCCTCGACCAGGGCGTCCACGACCGCCTCCACCTCCGGCAGCCAGATGCCCCCGTCCTGCGCGGGCTCCCGCTCCCAGCGCACGTGGCCGCCGCCGGACGCGGTGGAGGGCGGCAGCAACAGGTAACCGCCCTCGCCGTGGAAGCGCAGCGAGGAGGGCACGTGGTCCTTGGCGTAGAGGAGTTCGCCGAGACGCTCCAGGGAGTACGGCGCCACCAGCAGCGACCACCGGGTCGGGGTCGCCACGACCGGCCCGAGTCGCATGCCCTGCGCGTCCAGGCGTACGACGGCTTGGGCGGCCGCGGCGGCAGGCAGGCTGACCGCGCACGGCGCGGCCCCGCCGGTGGCCAGCAGGACGGAGGCGGTGGGCCGGTTGGTCCACCACCAGGCCACCATCCGGGGGTCGGTGGTGGCCGCGAGCAGGCCGGGGTCGAAGGGGTGCGCGCCGGGCACGACGCAGTCGGGGTCGGGACAGGCGCACCGCGCGCTGTCGGTGCCGGAGCGTCCGACGCCCGGCAGCACGGGCCACTGCCAGGCGGTGGCGCAGGTCAGCGCCGCGTCGAGGAGGGGGAGAGCGGACGGATCGCTCTGCCGCGGGGCGGGGCGCAGGGATTGCAAGCGATTGCGGAGCCGCTGGAGACGCCTTCCGAGGATCTCGCGCATGAGCGCTCGTTCCTTTCCGTTGAACGCCGAGGGCCACATCACACCATGTAAGCGGTGTTTCACCACACGTACACGTTTCGCGTCACTGTCCGCCTGAAGCAGGTTCACACGGTTCGTGCAGTTTCTTACGGGTCCATGGAACGTCCGACGCGGGCCGTACGCGACCCGCAGGGGCGCCGAGACCGGCTGCCGCCGCCTAGGACGACGGGCCGCGCCGGGCGGTTCCCGACAGGTGCCCGGCGGGTGCCGAAGGGTGCCGGGCTGCGCCAACTGACCCCGGGCACCACCGATTACGTACCCGGACCCACTCAGGAGCCCGCCCAGTCGACCGCAAAAACCGTCTGCTTCCGGCTTTTTCTGGCCAAGTTCTAGCCTTGGCCGGACAGTGAGTTGTCGTCCCACAGACACCAGGATTCCCACCTGGGCAATGCTGGACATCGCTCCTCGTCTGCGTGTAGATGTGGATTCATTGATAGCGGCGCAGCACGATCTGGGGGTTTGCGATGCTATATGGCGAATCGCACCAGCTGGAAAGGCGGACGCCATGAGCGCCCCGCATCTGCCGAAAGTGGCTGGAATCGATCCAGCGGTTACAACATCCCCGCAGACTGCGGCGCCCGTGCCGGCACGCACCGCGCCCGCTCCGGCGCCCGCACCTGCGCCGGCACCGGCCGCGAGCACGCTCATCCAGGACCGGCTGGCAGGCATGGTCTCCGATCTCACCACACTCCACGAACTCACCGAACGCCTCGCCCGCGCCAGTGACCTCACCTCCTCTCTCCAGGAGTTCCTGCGCGCCGGAGCCGCCCTCGTCGGCGCCCGCCGCGGCCTGGTCGTCCTGGAACCCTCCGACGGCCTCGGCCCCAGTACGACGATCGGTCTGGGGCTCGGCCGCGCCGACCTCGGTCACATCGAGACCGTGCCGCGCAGCGCCACCTCGTACGGCCGCATCCTCGACGGGCTGCCCGACGCGCAGGGCGGCTCCGAGGTGCTGCCCGAACCGGGCGCCGTCCCGGGAGCGGGGGGCTACGGAAGCCCCGTGGACCCGCGCCACCGCGAGGTCGCCGCCCGCCTCGGCTACGCCGCGAGCTACGCCCTGCCGCTGACCGCCGAGGCCACCGGGCGGCTCGGCGCGGCCGTCTGGCTCTACGACGAGCAGGCCGAACCCAGCGACCGCCAGCGCGACCTGGCCGGGCTGTACGTACGGCACGCCGCCGAGTACCTGGCCCGGATGCTGGAGATCGAGCGCTCCCGCTCGCGCCTGGCCACCGTCGCCGAGGAACTGCTGCCCAGCCGGCTGCCCCGGGTCACCGGGGTCCAGCTCGCCGCCCGTCACCACACCGGCCCGCGCGGCGGCGGCGACTGGTACGACGCGCTGCCGCTGCCCGAAGGCGCGCTGGGGCTGGCCGTCGGCTCCGTCACCGGCTCCGGACCGAGCGCCGTCGCCGCGATGGGGCGGCTGCGGGCGTCGCTGCGGGCGTACGCCGTCATGGAAGGCGAGGATCCGGTCGCGGTCCTGTCCGACCTGGAGCTGTTGCTGCGGCTGACCGAGCCGGCGCGCTCGGCGACCGCGCTCTTCGCCTACTGCGAGCCCGCGCAGCGGAAGGTCATCCTGGCCGGGGCCGGGCACGCCCCGCCGCTGCTGATCGGCGAGCGGCGCACCGAGTACGTGGAGACCACGCTCTCCGCGCCGCTGGGGATGCTGGCGTGCTGGGAGGCCCCGAGCGTGGAGGTCGAGCCCGCACCGGGAGAAACGGTGCTGCTGTACACGGACGGGCTGCTGCGGCGTACCGGGGACCCGATGGACCGGGCCTACGCGCGGCTGCACGCCGCGGCCGCGGGAGCGCCCCGTGGCGTGCGCGAGGATCCGGCCGCCCTGTGCGACCACATCCTGCGGACCGTGCTGCCCGAAGGGGAGGTGGACGCCGGGGCCGGGGCCGGGGCTGGGGCCGGGGCTGGGGCCGAGGAGGACATCGTTCTACTTGCCGCCCGTTTTGACTGATTTGTCACATCGCGTTCCGGGCGTCTTCCGCTCACACATACGATGGATGAGGTCCGTACCCGGTCCTTGCATGTCGTAGCAGCTGAGGAGAAGACGTGGCTGACGAGCTCACCCCGGAGACCCCGGAAGAAGAGCAGCCCAAGAAGACGCACAAGCAGCGCAAGAACGGGCTGTACCCGGGCGTCAGTGACGAACTCGCCGCGAGCATGCGCACCGGCTGGGCCGACACGGAGCTGCACGGACTGGAGCCGATCGCCCAGGCCGCGCACACCGCCGACCGCCGCGCCGCGCTGTCCGCGCGCTTCCCCGGCGAGCGCCTCGTCGTGCCCGCGGGCCGTCTGAAGACCCGCTCGAACGACACCGAGTACCCCTACCGCGCGTCCACCGAGTACGTGTACCTCACCGGCGACCAGACCGAGAACGGCGTCCTGGTCCTGGAGCCCGCGGGCGACACCGGCCACACGGCCACCGTCTACCTGCTGCCCCGCTCCAACCGGGAGAACGGCGAGTTCTGGCTGTCCGGCCAGGGCGAGCTGTGGGTCGGCCGGCGCCACTCGCTCACCGAGGCCGAGCAGCTTCTGGGCATCCCCGCCAAGGACGTCCGCGAACTGGCCGAGGCCCTTACCGAGGCCACCGGCCCGGTGCGCGCCGTGCGCGGCCACGACGCCCTCATCGAGAAGGCCCTGACCGACAAGGTCACCGCCGAGCGCGACGAGGAACTGCGCGTCTACCTCTCCGAGGCCCGCGCCGTGAAGGACGAGTTCGAGATCGGCGAGCTGCAGAAGGCCGTCGACTCCACCGTCCGCGGTTTCGAGGACGTCGTGAAGGTCCTCGACAAGGCGGAGGCCACCTCCGAGCGCTACATCGAGGGCACCTTCTTCCTGCGCGCCCGCGTCGAGGGCAACGACGTCGGCTACGGCTCCATCTGCGCCGCCGGCCCGCACGCCTGCACCCTGCACTGGGTCCGCAACGACGGCGACGTCCGCTCCGGCGACCTGCTGCTGCTCGACGCCGGCGTGGAGACCCACTCCCTCTACACCGCCGACGTCACGCGCACGCTGCCCATCAACGGCACGTACACCGACATCCAGCGCAAGATCTACGACGCCGTGTACGAGTCCCAGGAAGCCGGCATTGCCGCCGTCAAGCCGGGCGCGAAGTTCCGCGACTTCCACGACGCCTCCCAGCACGTGCTGGCCGAGAAGCTCGTCGAGTGGGGCCTGCTGGAGGGTCCGGTCGAGCGCGTCCTGGAGCTCGGCCTCCAGCGCCGCTGGACCCTGCACGGCACCGGCCACATGCTCGGCATGGACGTCCACGACTGCGCCGCCGCGCGCACCGAGGCGTACGTCGACGGCACGCTGGAGCCGGGCATGTGCCTGACCGTCGAGCCCGGGTTGTACTTCCAGGCCGACGACCTGACCGTGCCCGAGGAGTACCGCGGCGTCGGCGTCCGGATCGAGGACGACATCCTGGTCACGGAGGACGGCAACCGGAACCTGTCGGCCGGGCTGCCGCGCAGCTCGGTCGAGGTCGAGGCGTGGATGGCGCGCCTGAAGGGCTGACCTGGCCGCGCCCGAGCGCTCGGGCCCGAGCGCAACGCCGGTGGGCGGGATCCCTTACGGGGTCCCGCCCTTCGGCGTACTACGAGACCTTCAGCAGGGCTCCCTCGCGCCACTTGAGGATCTTGTCGAAGCTGACCACCGCACCGCTGCCCGGCCGGTTGCGGAACCGGACGTGGTCCGCGAGCTCCGCGATCAGCCACAGGCCCCGGCCGTGCTCCCGCGACGTCTCCGGATGCCCCGGGGTGCCGGCCTGCCCGGGGCCGCCCCCGGCTCTCGTGTCGGCCGCGGCCGAATCCGGCGGGAAACCGGGACCCGAGTCGGTCACCTCGATCCGGCAGCAGTCCCCGTCCAGGTACGCCGTCACGCGGTACGCCGCGCAGGCCTCCTGACCGGCTTCCGCGCCGTCCCGGCCGCCGTCGGTCGCCGGACCCCCGTGCTCCACCGCATTCGCGCACGCCTCGCTCAGCGCCACCGACAGGTCGAAGGAGATGTCAGGGTCGACCCCTGCGGTCTCCATCGTCCCGAGCAGCAGCCGCCTGGCCAACGGCACGCTCGCTGCTTCGCGCCTCAAGTGGAGAGACCACCAGATGCTCATACGGTTACCTATTGCCGTCCATGGCGGGGTGTAAGCCCCGGGCGGCGCTCGCAGCCCTCATTCGGCCGATGTGGCGCTCCCGAGTGGCGGTGTATGCGGCGGTATGGGGCGGGCGTGGGTGACTTCGGCCGCCGTTCGCCGCCCTCCTGCCTGGAGCGGCCGTGGAGCGGAATCCGAGGCGCCTTCCGGAACCTGCCGTATGAAGCGCCTAAGCGCAGTGCGATGATGGCCCGGCCATGACTGCCCCCCACGCGACGCAGGCCGGAGCCGGCCTCCGACTGATCCGGGCCGCGGTGTTCACCGCGGTCTGTGTCGTGCTGTCCGCGGCCGGGCACGCCTTGGCATCCTGCGCCACCGTGCCCTGGTGGGCCCTCGGCATCGGCTTCCTCGCCGTCTTCGCGGTCGCGGCCCCGCTCGCGGGACGCCGCCGCTCACTGCCCGGCATCGCCGCCGGGCTCGCGGCCGGACAGCTCGGGCTGCACGCGGTGTTCGGCCTCGGCCAGCACGGCGCGGCGGCCTCCACCTCGGCGTCTCCCGCCGACACTTCGCTCGCGGCGTTGGCGGCCCGGCTGGTGTGCGGGGGCAACTCCGTACCGCTCAGCCCGGCCGACGCCCGGCAGATCCTGGAGACCGCCGGCCTGGACCCGGTCACCCTGGCCGCGCAGGCCCAGGCACAAGGGCACGCGGCCCACGCCCACATGGCCGAGGCCGCGGCGCAGCCCTCGACCGGTCTGTTCAGCCCGGCCATGCTGCTCGGCCACCTGCTGGCCGCGCTCGCGGCCGGCTGGCTGATGGGACGTGGCGACGCCGCGCTCTTCCGCCTCGTGGAGCTGTCCCGGCTCTCCGCCGAAGCCGATCCGGTACGTCCGCTGCGCGCCGCGCTGGCGTACGTACGGGCGCTCGGCGCCGGGCCCGCGGGTACGCCCGCCGGTGCCCCGCGGGCCTCGCGGACCGCGGCCGGACCCGCCGCCTCCACCGGCCGGGAAGCGCTCCAGCACACGGTGATCAGGCGCGGGCCGCCCATGGCCCTCGCCCTCGCAGCCTGACGCGGCACCCCCAAACTCCCCGGGACACACGACGGGAGCACCGGTGCCGCGAACTCCGCGCGCGCCGTGTGCGCGGAGCCTTCCGTCACCACTGCTTCCGTGGAGTGTTTCTGCCATGAAGACCTCTCGCGTCTCCATCGCCGCCGCCATCGCCGCCGGCTCCGTCCTCTTCCTCTCCGGCACCGCGTCCGCCCACGTCGGCGTGCAGCCCGGCGAGGCCACCAAGGGCGGCTACGCCACGATCAACTTCAAGGTGCCCAACGAGCGCGACAACGCGTCGACCACGCAGCTGGAAGTCAACTTCCCGGTCGACCAGCCGCTCACGTCCGTGATGCCCCAGGACATCCCCGGCTGGACCTCGAACGTCGAGAAGACCAAGCTCGACAAGCCGCTCACGGTGCACGGCAAGCAGATCAACGAGGTCGTCACCAAGGTGACCTGGACCGGCGGCAAGATCGAGCCCGGCAGGTTCCAGCAGTTCCCGGTCTCCGTGGGCAAGCTGCCCGACAACGTCGACCAGATGGTCTTCAAGGCGATCCAGACCTACGACAACAACGAGGTCGTCCGCTGGATCGAGGAGACCAAGCCGGGCGCCGCGGAGCCGCAGAACCCGGCGCCCGTCCTGAAGCTGACCGCCGCGCCCGCCGCGGGCGGCGACCACCACGACGACGGTGCCAAGAACGACGACGGGGCCAAGAACGCCGACAAGGGTCACGACGAGGCCGCCGAGAGCGGTTCCGACACGACCGCGCGTGCCCTCGGCATCACCGGCATCGTCGTCGGTCTCGCCGGTGTGGCCTTCGGCGTCGCCTCGCGCCGCCGCGCCTCCTGACCTGCCACGCCCGCAGGCCCGCACGGTCGCGGCGCCCGCGGACGGTCCGTACCAACCCCGATCCCAGGGACACCTCTTCATGCGCACCACACGTGTGACGGTCGCCGCCCTCGTGGCAGCGGCCGCCCTCACCCTCACCGCCTGCGGCGGTGAGCAGGCCCCGGCCAACTCGGTCAAGCAGATCAGCGGAGGCCAGGCCAAGGCCGGCTCCGCGACCCTGCTCGACCGCCCGTTCGACAAGCCGGAACTGGTCCTCACCGACACCACCGGCAAGCCGTGGAACCTGCGCGAGCAGACCAAGGGCAGGCCGACGCTCATCTACTTCGGCTACACCAACTGCCCCGACGTGTGCCCGCTGACGATGAGCAACATCGCCGTCGCCAAGAAGGCGCTCCCGAAGGCCGACCAGGACAAGCTCCAAGTCGTCTTCGTCACCACCGACCCCGACCGGGACACTCCCGAATCCCTCGGCTCGTGGCTCAAGGCCCAGGACCCGTCCTTCATCGGACTGACCGGGGACTTCGCCACCATCCAGGCCGCCGCGCGCAAGCTCGGCATCGGTATCGAGGCCGCCACGAAGGAGGCCGACGGCAGCGTCGTCTCCATGCACGGCGCCCAGGTCATCGCGTTCTCGCCCAAGACGGACGAGGGCTACGTCCTGTACGGCGAGGGCACCACCGTCGATGACTACACCAAGGACCTGCCGAAGATCGTCAAGGGAGAGAACCCGTGAACGCCCGCACCACCCGCACCCTCGCCGCCGCCCTCTCCCTGACGGCAGCGTTCGCCATATCCGGCTGTTCCTCGGACGGTGGGGACTCCGGCGGCAAGCCGAAGCTCTCGGTCAGCGGCGCCTTCATGCCCCAGCCGGTCAACGACAAGATGGCCGGCGCGTTCATGGTCATCAAGAACGACTCCAAGACGGCCGACAAGCTCACCGGCGTCACCAGCACGCTCTCCGACGATCTGCAGATCCACGAGACCAAGGACCAGAAGATGCAGCAGGTCCAGTCCATGGACGTGCCTGCCAACGGCGAGCTGAGGCTGGAGCGCGGCGGCAGCCACGTCATGTTCATGGGGCTCAAGAGCACCCCGAAGGTCGGCGACAAGGTCACCGTCGAGCTCCGCTTCGAGAAGGCCGCGCCCGTGAAGGTCGAGCTGGACGTCAAGGAGCGGACGTACAACGCCCAGACGCCGACATCCACCGACGGCACCGCCCACTGACGGACCGAGGGACTGACACGCCATGACGGCCACCGCCCCATCCGCGGCCCGCGTCCACGCCACGGCACTCCTGCCGAGGCTCACGCTGGTCCTCGCAGCCCTGCTGGCAACCCTGTTCGCCATGGCCGCCCCGGCCTCGGCACACGCCGCACTCACCGCGAGCGACCCCAAGGACGGGGCGGTGGTCGCCACGGCCCCCGCCCAGGTCACCCTCTCCTTCTCGGAGCAGGTCGCCATGGGCAACGACTCCATCCGCGTCCTGGACCCCCAGGGCAAGCGCATCGACACCGGCGAACTGCGCGACATGTGCAGCGGATCCACCATCCGCTACGGCACCGCCCTGCACACCGGCCTGCCCAACGGCACCTACACCGTGGCCTGGCAGGCCGTCTCCGCCGACAGCCATCCCGTCGCCGGTGCCTTCACCTTCTCCATCGGCGCACCCTCCGCCACCGCCGTGAACCTGCCCGCGCAGACCGCGGGGGACGGCCCCGTCGCCCTCGCCTACGACGTCGCGCGGTACGCCGCGTACGCCGGCTTCGCCGTCCTCGTCGGCGGGGCGGCGTTCATCCTGGTGTGCTGGCGCCGGGGCGCCGCCGAGCGGTCGCTGCAGCGGCTGGTCGTACGGGCCTGGGTCACCCTCACCGTCGCCACCCTCGCGATGCTGATGCTGCGCAACCCGTACACGGGGTCCGGGAAATTCGCCGACGCCTTCGACCTCGACGGGCTCAAGGCCGTCCTGGAGACCAAGTCCGGCGCCTCGCTCGTCTCCCGGCTGCTCCTGCTCGGCGCCGCCGCGCTCTTCATCGCCGTCCTGTTCGGCGCCTACGCACGACGGCAGCACGCCGACAGGAGTGCGGAGGACACCAAGGCCGACAGCGACCTCGTCTTCGGGCTCGCCGTCGGCGGGACCGTCGTCGCGGGCGGAATCGCCGCCACCTGGGCCCTGTCCGAGCACGCCTCCACCGGCATCCAGCCGGGTATCGCCATGCCCGTCGACATCCTTCACCTGCTGGCCGTCGCCACCTGGCTCGGCGGACTCACGGCGCTGCTCGTCGCCCTGCACAAGGCCCCCGGGATCGAGCGCGAGGCCATCCGGCGCTTCTCCGCCGTCGCTTTCACCAGCGTGATCGTCCTCGCCGCGACCGGGACCTATCAGGCCTGGCGCCAGATCGGGACCTGGTCCGCCCTCACCGGTACCGGGTACGGGCAGCTCCTGCTCGTCAAGGTCGGCCTGGTGGCCGTCCTCCTCTCCATCGCCTATCTCTCCCGCACCTGGACCGGGCGGCTCGCCGAAGCCCCCGCCGTGAAGGCAGCCAAGGGGACCAAGGCGGCCAAGGTCGTCGCGCAGCGCGATGTTTCACGTGAAACACAGTCAGTCGGCGGCACCGGCGCGGGCGCTGGCGATCCCAAGCGGGCCGCTCAGCTCGTCCGGCAGCAGGCCGCACAGGACAACGCGCGCGAGAGGCAGGCGCGCGACGCCGATCCGGACCGCGCGGGCCTGCGCCGCTCCGTCCTCGCCGAGGCGGGTGTGGCCGTCGTCCTGCTGGCCGTCACCACCATCCTCACCAGTACCGAACCCGGCCGGGCCGCGGAGTTGGAGGCCGGGCGGGGCTCCAATGCCACCGCCGTCCCCAACCGGGCCATCAAGGTCACTCTGCCCTTCGACACCGGCGGCCAGAACGGCAAGGGCTCCGTCCGGGTCGAGCTCGATCCGGGCCGCGTCGGGGCCAACAGCCTCCACGTCTGGGCCGACACCCCCGACGGCAAGCCCCTCGACCTCCCCGAGGTGAAGGTCTCCTTCACCCTCCCGACCAAGGACATCGGTCCCCTGCCGGTCGTGCCCGAACACGCCGCGCCCGGGCACTGGAGTGCGTCCGGCGTCCAGCTGCCGCTGGCCGGCGACTGGCGGATCGACGTGACCGTCCGTACCTCCGACATCGACCAGACGACCGTGCAGAAGAACGTGAAGATCGGCTGACCAGCGTGACCGAGAGCAACCCCGACATCGAGATCTCCCGCCGCCGTCTGCTGGGCACCGTCGGCGCCGCGGGCGCCGCCGGGCTGGCACTCGGCGCCACCGGCGGCGCCCTCGTCCACGCCGCCGTCGCGGAACCCGGGACGGGCACCCCGGGAGCCGCCGGGAGCCTCGGCTCCCTCGGCGCCACCCAGGTCGCGTTCCACGCAGACCACCAGCCCGGCATCACCACCCCCCTCCAGGCCAAGGGCCACGTCCTCGCCTTCGACCTGGCACCGGGCGCCGGCCGCACCGAGGCCGCCGCCCTGATGCGCCGCTGGTCCGATACCGCCCGCCGGCTCATGGCAGGAGAGACCGCGCCCACCTCCGACACCGGCATCGCCCTGGACGCCGGGCCCTCGTCCCTCACCGTCACCTTCGGCTTCGGACACTCCTTCTTCGAGCGCACCGGCCTCGCCGCCCGCCGCCCCACGGCCCTCGACCCGCTGCCGGACTTCTCCTCGGACCGGCTCGACGCCCAGCGCAGCAACGGCGACCTGTGGGTCCAGATCGGCGCCAATGACGGGCTCGTCGCGTTCCACGCACTGCGGGCCCTGCAGAAGGACGCCGGGGACGCCGCGCGCCCGCGCTGGTCGATGAACGGCTTCAACCGGTCCCCCGGCGCCACCGCGGCCCCCATGACCGCCCGCAACCTGATGGGCCAGATCGACGGCACGGGCAACCCGAAGCCCGCCGACCCCGACTTCGACAAGCGGATCTTCGTGCAGGGCGCCGGCCCCGGACCCGCCGAGCACGCGTGGATGGCCGGGGGCTCGTACGCCGTCGTACGCCGTATCCGCATGCTCCTCGACAGCTGGGAGGGGCAGACCCTCGCCCAGCAGGAGCAGGTCATCGGCCGGACCAAGTCCAACGGCGCCCCGCTGACCGGCGGCGGCGAGACCACGGCGATGGGCCTCGACAAGATCGGCTCCGACGGCAAGCCGGTCATCCCGTCCAACGCGCACGCCCGGATCTCGGCCCCGGCACAGAACGGCGGGGCCGCCATGCTCCGACGGCCCTTCTCCTTTCACGACGGGATCGCCCCGGACGGCGCCCCCGACGCGGGACTCCTCTTCATCTGCTGGCAGGCCGACCCGCTGCGGGGCTTCGTCCCCGTCCAGCGCAAGCTCGACCGGGGCGACGCGCTGTCGGAGTTCATCCGGCACGAGTCCAGCGGCCTGTACGCCGTGCCGCCCGGCGCACGCGCCGGGGAGTACGTCGGGCAGCGGCTGCTCGAAGGATGAACAGCCCCGCGGCGGCCTGCGCCCCGGCATTAGGCTGATCACATGTCGGCCACTCGCTTCACCTATCTCGGTCCCGAGGGCACGTTCACCGAAGCTGCCCTCCGCACACTGCCGGAAGCCGCGACCCGGGAGCTCGTCCCGATGGTGTCGGTCCCGGCCGCCCTGGACGCCGTACGCAACGGCGAGGCCGCGGCCGCGCTGGTGCCGATCGAGAACTCGGTGGAGGGCGGGGTCACCGCCACCCTCGACGAGCTCGCCTCCGGCGAACCGCTGATGATCTACCGCGAGGTGCTGCTCCCGATCGCGTTCGCGCTGCTGGTGCGGCCCGGGACGAAGCTCTCGGACGTCAAGACCGTCACCGGGCACCCGGTCGCGCAGCCGCAGGTCCGCAACTGGCTGCGGGCGAACCTGCCCGACGCGGTGTGGGAGTCGGCCGCCTCCAACGCGGACGGAGCCCGGCTGGTCCAGGAGGGCCGGTTCGACGCCGCCTTCGCGGGCGAGTTCGCGGCGGCCACCTACGGGCTCGTCCCGCTGGTGACCGAGATCCACGACGCGGAGAACGCCGAGACCCGCTTCGTGCTCGTCGGACGCCCGGCCCGGCCGGCCGCGCCGACCGGCGCGGACAAGACCTCCGTGGTGCTGTGGCTCGGCGACGACCACCCCGGTGCGCTGCTGGAGCTGCTCCAGGAGTTCGCCGTGCGCGGGGTGAACCTGATGCTGATCCAGTCCCGGCCCACGGGCGAGGGCATCGGCAACTACTGCTTCGCCGTCGACGCCGAGGGCCACATCTCGGACCGCCGGGTCAGCGAGGCCCTCATGGGTCTCAAGCGCACTTGTCCCCAGGTGCGTTTCCTCGGCTCGTACCCGCGCGCCGGCGTTGCCCAGGGTGACGTCCGCGCGCCGCGGTCGGGCACCTCCGACGGCGACTTCACGGCCGCCTCCGACTGGCTGGCACGCTGCCTCGACGGCCGCGCGTAGGGCTCCGTCCACTGTCCACAGAGTTATCCACAGGCCGAGGGTCGTGCCTGGGGACAAGTCGACAGAGTCGCGCGACAAGGTCGACATATCGGCCGGGGGGCATAGGTTTCGCGCTGGGGAGCGGAAGGTGAACGGCGTCACCCCCGTATCGCCGATCAACTCTTTGGAGCGAGTCATTCCCACCCGAATGAGTGTGTGAGGGCGGTTTGAACCCTGATCGGCCCTGGCTGCCTCCTGGGCGGGATTGATCTATTTCCGTGTCCACAGATCCGGCGCACAGCCTGTGGATAAGACGCCCCGGCCGGGAATTCCTGTGGACAAGACAGGCCCTCCGGCCCTGCTCAGGGCCTGCCCGATCCCTGACGCCGCGCCCCTTTTCGGGGAATGGGACCGCTTTTATCGACCTTCCCGGAACGGTAGCTCCCAGCCGCCTGCGGGAAGTTTTCCATTTGCCGCAATTGGGACATAGTGACACGCAGCGTGATATCGGTGTGATCCCAGGAAGCCCCGCCCGGTAGCCTGGAGGGGTGATTGACCTCCGGCTGCTCCGTGAAGACCCTGACCGTGTCCGCGCCTCGCAGCGCGCCCGTGGAGAGGACGTCGGCCTCGTCGACGCACTGCTCTCCGCCGACGAGCGCCGCAGGTCCTCCGGCATGCGCTTCGACGAACTGCGCAACGAGCAGAAGTCGCTCGGCAAGCTGATCCCGAAGGCCTCCCCGGAGGAGCGGGCCGAGCTGCTGAAGAAGGCCGACCAGCTCAAGCAGGACGTCAAGGCCGCCGAGGCCGAGCAGAACGAGGCCGACGAGGCTGCCAGGCAGCTCCTGCTCCAGCTGGGCAACATCGTCCACGAGGACGTGCCCGTCGGCGGCGAGGAGGACTTCACCGTCCTGGAGACGCACGGCACCATCCGCGACTTCGGCGCCGAGGGCTTCGAGCCCAAGGACCACCTGGAGCTCGGCGAGTCGCTCGGCGCCATCGACGTCGAGCGCGGCGCCAAGGTGTCGGGCTCGCGCTTCTACTACCTCACCGGTGTGGGCGCGCTGCTGGAGCTGGCGCTGGTCAACGCGGCAATCGCGCAGGCCACCGAGGCCGGCTTCATCCCGATGCTGACCCCGGCGCTGGTCCGCCCGCGCGCCATGGAGGGCACCGGCTTCCTCGGGCAGGCCGCGGAGAACGTGTACCACCTGGAGAAGGACGACTACTACCTGGTCGGCACCTCCGAGGTCGCGCTCGCCGCGTACCACATGGACGAGATCATCGACGCGGACAAGCTCCCGCTGCGGTACGCCGGCTTCTCGCCGTGCTTCCGCCGCGAGGCCGGTACGTACGGCAAGGACACCCGCGGCATCTTCCGCGTCCACCAGTTCGACAAGGTCGAGATGTTCTCGTACGTCGCGCCGGAGGAGGCCGAGGCCGAGCACAAGCGTCTCCTGGACTGGGAGAAGCAGTGGCTGACCAGCCTGGAGCTGCCGTTCCAGGTGATCGACGTCGCCACCGGTGACCTGGGCTCTTCCGCCTCGCGCAAGTTCGACTGCGAGGCCTGGATCCCCACCCAGGGCAAGTACCGCGAGCTGACCTCCGCCTCGAACTGCGACGGATTCCAGGCCCGCCGCCTGTCGATCCGCTACCGCGACGGCAAGAAGACCCAGCCGCTGTCCACGCTGAACGGCACGCTGTGCGCCGTCCCGCGCACCATCGTCGCCATCCTGGAGAACCACCAGCAGGCCGACGGCACCGTCCGGGTCCCCCCCGTGCTCCGCCCGTACCTGGGCGGCCGCGAAGTCCTGGAGCCGATCACCAAGTGAGCCCGGCCCCGTTCCCGTACAAGCTCGTCGCGACCGATCTCGACGGCACGCTGCTGCGTGGCGACGACACCGTCTCAGAACGCACCCGTGAGGCGCTCGTCGCGGCCACCGCGGCGGGCGCGGCGCACATCATCGTCACCGGCCGGGCCGTGCCCTGGACCCGGCACGTCCTCGACGACCTCGGCTACAAGGGGATCGCCGTCTGCGGGCAGGGTGCGCAGGTCTACGACGCGGGCGCGCACCGGCTGCTGACCTCGGTGACGCTGGACCGGCAGCTCGCCGGTCTGGCGCTGTCGAAGCTGGAGGCCGAGGTGGGCCCGCTCGCCCTGGCCGCCAGCCGGGACGGAGTGGACGGCGAAGTCCTGTTCGGGCCGGGATACCAGGTGCAGGAGGGCCTTCCGGCCATATACCTGGACGACACCGCCGCGGTGTGGACGGCTCCGCTGAACAAGCTGTACATCCAGCACCCGACCCTGGACGACGACGCTCTGGTCAAGGTGGCCCGGGAGACCGTGGGCAGCCTGGTGGACATCGTGATGGCCGGCCCCGGCATCGTGGAGATCCTGCCGCTCGGGCTGACCAAGGCGACCGGGCTCTCGCTGGCCGCGCGCCGGCTGGGAGTGAAGGCGGCGGAGACGATCGCCTTCGGCGACATGCCCAATGACATCCCGATGTTCGGCTGGGCCGCGCACGGGGTGGCGATGGCCAATGCCCACGCAGAGCTGAAGGCGGTGGCCGACGAGGTGACGACCTCCAACGAGGAGGACGGCATCGCGGTGGTGCTGGAGCGTCTGCTGGGCTCCGCCTAGCACGCGAAACGTACGAGAGGTCCGGGGCAGCCCGCGCCGCAAGGCGCGCTCGAAGTGGCTGCCCCGGACCTTTTGTTGCTCCCCGCACCACCCACTCTGCCCCGCGCGCAATCCCCGTACCAGCGATTTTCCGCGCGGTGGCCGCGGCTATGTTTCACGTGAAACACGAGCGGGGCGCCCGTGCGGGTGCGGATGCCGGGTGAGCGGCCAGGCGAGCAGACCGACGGCGAGCGAAATGGCGTGGCCGAGGTCGGTGAAGGTACCGCCGGTGACGAGCGGGAGCCCGAAGAAGGCAACGGCTCCAGCGAGGTAGAACCATCTCCACGGGCCGGGGAGCCGGTAGGTCAGGACGCCTACGGCGGCGGCGAGTCCGTAGCTGACTCCGATGTCGACGACGTGGACCATGCTGCGCGGGGCGCGGTGGTCCTGGATGGCCATCAGGACGACCTTCTGGGTGATCAAGGTGGCCGTGACGTGGGCGGTGGCGACGATCAGGAGCCAGCGCATCGTGCCGAGCCAGCGTTCGACGGGGGCGTGGAACAGCTCGAAGAGCACGGCGTAGAGGGCGAGCGAGGCCGGGTTCTCGATCCAGAAGGCGCTGGAGAGCAGGGTCCGGAGGGGGTGTTTGGCGAGTTCGTGGATATTGCTGCTGTTGCGGTGGAGCAGGACGCTTTCGAGGTGGTCGGGTGCGATCACGACGACGATGCTGGTGATGGCGATGATCAGCAGCCAGATGTGTGTCCCGGGCGTGGACCGTATCCAGGACCGCACGGGCCTGGACGGCTCGGGCTCGGGGTGCTCGATCATGCACTGATGATGACGTGCGCGACTGTGCCCCGCCTGGCCGGGTGGGCCGGGCGGGGCACGGTACGGGGAGCGGGTGCGGCGGGGTCCTACTCCTCGCCCGCCAGGGTGAGACGGCGCAGCTTCTGGCCGGCGTAGACGGTGGCACCGACGGTGACCGTGACGAGCAGGACCACGGCGGTGTTCAGGCCGACGCTGGCGTCCACGTACCCCTCGCCGGCGATCTTCTCCGCGAGGGTGAGGGCCCACTGCTGGATGCTGAGGGTCTTGGCGCCGTTGACGAGGCTGCCGAAGAGCGACTCCCAGATCAGGGCGTAGACCAGACCGAAGACGACGGCGTGCCGGCTGACGGTGCCCAGCAGCAGGAAGAGCGCGCTGTAGGCGATGGAGGCGACGACGGCGGCGACGGCGTAAGCCACGGCGATCTGCTGGCCGTTGCCGTTGAGGATGAAGCCGGCGATCAGGGTGGGGATGGCGGAGAAGGCCATCGTGACGGCGATCGCGACGATCAGCTTGGTCATGATGATCGTCGGGCGCTTCACCGGCTTGGAGAGCAGGTAGACGATCGAGCCGTCGTCGATCTCCGGACCGATGGCTCCGGTACCGGCGATCACGCCGATCAGCGGGACCATGGTGGCGAGGGCGAAGCCGCCGAGGAGGTCGGCCGCGACCTTGTCGTCCAGGCCGGTGAAGGCGCGGACGGCGACGGAGATGACGATCAGCAGGACGGGCAGCGCGCAGAGGATCAGCGCGCGGCGGCGGCCGAGCAGGGCCCGGTAGGTGAGCCGGGCGACGGTGGGGTTGTACATGGTTGCCAGCTCCTTCAGGCCGCGACGAGGTAGGAGAAGACCGACTCGAGGGACTCGTCGGAGGGCGAGACCGTCAGCAGCCGGATGCCCTGCGCGCGGGCGACCCGCGGCAGCAGCTCGGTGAAGCGCCCGAAGTCGACGGCCTGGATCCGCAGGACGCCTTCCTTCAGGTCGACTTCGATGCCGGCCGTGGACGGGTCGGCGATCAGGGCCGCGGCGAGGGCCCGGTCGTCGGAGGAGCGGACCACGTAGCGGTGCGGGCGGTCCGTCATCAGGCGGCGGATCTTGCGGTAGTCGCCGGAGGCCGCGTGCCGGCCGGCGACCACCACCTCGATGTGGGAGGCCAGCTGCTCGACCTCCTCCAGGATGTGGGAGGAGAACAGGACGGTGCGGCCCTCGTCGCCCATGCGCCGCAGCAGCTCCATCAGCTGCATGCGCTGGCGCGGGTCCATGCCGTTGAACGGCTCGTCGAGCAGGAGCACGGACGGGTCGTGGACGAGGGCGGAGGCCATCTTCACGCGCTGGCGCATGCCCTTGGAGTACGTCGAGATCTTGCGGTCCTGGGCGTGCTCCATCTCGACGGTGGCCAGGGCCCGCTGGGCGGCCGCGTCGTCGAGGCCGTGGAGTTCGGCGTTGGCGACGACGAACTCCCGGCCGGTGAGGAAGTCGTACATGGCCTCGCGCTCGGGCACGACGCCGATCTGCTTGTAGACCTGCTCATTGCGCCAGATCTGCGTCCCGTCGAGGGTGACGGTGCCGGTGGAGGGGGCGAGGAAGCCGCCCATCATGTTGATGAGGGTGGACTTGCCGGCGCCGTTGGGGCCGAGGAGTCCGGTGACGCCGGGTCCGATGCGCATGGTGACGTCGTTGACGGCGACGACGTTGCCGAACCAGCGCGAGGCGTGGTCGATGTCGATGATGGTCACAGCCCGGCCTTCCGGTAGCGGGCCATCAGGGCGGCGTAGGAGCCGGCGATGAGGCCAAGGATGACGAGCAGGTAGACCACACCGGTGGCGGCCGAGGGGCCCGTGCCGCCGGGGAAGGCGGAGGTCGCACCGAGGAGGGCGGTCTGGAAGCCGTCGATCAGGGTGATCGGGGAGAACAGGCCCATCCAGTCGATGGCGCCGGTGGACCCGGTGTTGTAGGCGATGCCCTGGACCGCGGTGACGGCGCCGTAGGGGATCAGCAGCACGGCGATGATCGCGGCGACGCCGAAACCGCGGCGCGGGGTGAGCGCCGCCATGACCAGGCCGAGGCCGGAGAAGAGCAGCGACAGCAGCAGTACCGACACCAGTCCCTGCCCGAATCCCTTGGTCTGGTCACCGAAGTCGAACTTCGCCAGCAGCGCGCCGATGTACATGATCAGCAGCGGGGTGGCGGTGAGGATGAAGAGGGCCGATGCCATCGCCGCGAACTTCGCCACGACGTAGTCGACGCGCTCGATGGGCCGCGAGAAGTAGAGCGGCACCGTCTTGAAGCGCAGGTCGCGGGAGACGGACTGGGGCGCCTGGGACGCGAGGAAGAGGCCGATGATCACCTGGGTGGTCAGGGCGTACGTCGTGTACTTGATCGGCAGGTCGCTGTAGGTGGGTACCGCGATGGCCACCGCGACGAGGATCAGCGCGGGTACGCACATCACCGCGAAGAGGATCATCGGCAGCACCTTGGACTTGGCGGAGCGACCGAGTCCGTAGGCCCCGCGCAGGGACTGCGAGAACAGCGACTTGCGGGCGTAGGCGCGGCCCAAACGCAGGCCGTCGTAGGACCGGTAGCCGATGTTGTGGATCTGGGTCGAGGTGTCAGGCGCCATCGGAACCGGCTCCCTTCCGCTGGACGGACTGGTCGTTGTCACGGAAGACCTCCGCGATGTGGTGGCGGCGCTGCTCCATGCGGACCAGGCCGAGCCCCAGGTCGGCGACGGTGTCGCGGACGGTGTCGTACGTCTGCTCGCCGGTGGCCTCGACGAGGAGGATGTGGCCGGCTCCCGGCAGGCCCTGCTCCTCGCCGGCGTGCAGGGTGATGCCCGCCTCGGTGAGCGCCTTGCGCAGGGCGGAGGTGCCATCCGGGTGGGTGTCGGAGTCGGTGACCTCGACCGCGAGGGTCGCGGTGGTCTGGGTGAAGTCGCTGGTGGAGCTGGAGCGCAGCAGCTTGCCGCCGTCCACGACCACGACGTGGTCGCAGGTCCGCTCCAACTCGCCGAGCAGGTGGGAGGTGACCAGCACCGAAATGCCGAAGTCCGTGTGGATGCGGCGGATCAGGCCCAGCATCTCGTCTCGGCCGACCGGGTCCAGGCCGTTGGTGGGCTCGTCGAGCAGCACCAGCTGGGGGTCGTGGACGAGCGCCTGGGCGAGCTTGACGCGCTGCTTCATGCCGGTGGAATAGCCGCCGATGGGGCGGTACCGCTCCTCGTACAGCCCCACGTGGCGCAGGGTGTCGGCGGTCCGCTCACGGGCGGCGGTCGGCGGGAGCCCGGACATGCGCGCCATGTGCACGACGAACTCGGTGGCCGAGACGTCGGGCGGCAGGCAGTCGTGTTCGGGCATGTAGCCGACGCGCTCACGGATGGCGCTGCCATGCGTGGCGACGTCGAGTCCGAGCACGGCGGCGGTGCCCTCGGTGGCGGGGGACAGTCCGAGCAGAATCTTGATCAGCGTGGACTTGCCGGCTCCGTTGGCACCCACGAGGCCGGTTACGCCGGGCCCGATGTCCAGGGAGAGCCGGTCGAGGGCGGTCACTCGGGGGTACCGCTTGCTCAGGCTTTCGGTCGCGATGACAGTCACGAGTCAGACGTTAGTGGCGCTCGAGGAGCAGATCGTCAGACCTGGAGCGGGATCCGGTCTACGCCTTCAGGACTACACACCCTGACGAAAGGCTGACGCGGACAAGTTTGTCCACAGGTCTGTGCACGGGCCTTGACGTGATCTCCGGTCATTGTCACATTCATCAGTGTCAAGTTACGGGCGCGTACGGCTAGTAGGGATGGACGGGCTGGTATGGCTGGGGACACCAAGCAACGCACCGCGCGACTCTCCGCCGAACTGAGCGGCTTCAAGGAAGTGCAGCGCCTCTCCTACGCGTGCGCGGAGGCCGTCGCGGCTCAGCTGCGGCCGGGGGTGACCGAGCGCGAGGCCGCGCGGATGCAGCGCGAATGGCTGCGTGAGCGCGGGGTCCGCGACTGGTTCCACATGCCGTTCGCGTGGTTCGGGGACCGCACCGCCTTCGTGAACTTCAAGATCCCCCTGCAGTTCTTCCCGACGAACCGCGCGCTGGAGCCGGGGATGCCGTTCATCCTCGACATGGCACCGGTCTACAAGGGCTACACCGCCGACATCGGGTACTCGGGATGCCTCGGCCTCAATCCGGTGCACGACCGGCTGCTCGCCGACCTCAAGGCGCACCGCGAGCTGATTCTGGAGCAGGTGCGCGAGCGGCGCTCGCTGCGCGACATCTACGAGGACGTCGAGCGGCTCATGACCCGCCAGGGGTACGCCAACCGGCACCGCGCCTACCCCTTCGGGGTGATCGCGCACAAGATAGACCGGGTCAAGGAGCGGCGCTGGTCTCCCACCGCGTTCGGGTTCGGCACGCAGGCCCTGAAGGGGCTGGCCGCCGACGCCCTGCACGGGCACCGCGACGGCTGGTCCCCGCTGTGGAGTCCGTACCGCTTCTCCGACCACCCGCCGCAGCCCGGCCTGTGGGCGGTGGAACCGCACCTGGGCTTCCGGGGCACCGGCGCGAAGTTCGAGGAGATCCTGGTCGTCACCGACTCCCGGGACCCCGAGGAGAGCGCGTTCTGGCTGGACGACGATCTGCCGCACGTGCGGCGCTGGGCTGAGGAGCAGACGGCATGAGCGGGACGGGAATCGCGGGGGCGCGCGAGCGCCGGGTGAGCAGCGGCGGGGTCGAGCTCTGCGTCGTCGAGCTCGGCGAGGCGGACCGGCCGACCGTGGTGCTGGTGCACGGCTACCCGGACAGCAAGGAGGTCTGGTCGGAGGTCGCCGAGCGGCTGGCCGCGCGCTTCCACGTGGTGCTCTACGACGTACGCGGCCACGGGCGGTCCACGGCCCCGCAGCCGCTGCGCGGCGGTTTCACCCTGGAGAAGCTGACCGACGACTTCCTGGCGGTGGTGGACGCGGTCAGCCCGGACCGGCCGGTGCACCTGGTCGGCCACGACTGGGGCTCCGTACAGGGCTGGGAGTTCGCGACGATCGGCCGCACCGAGGGCCGGATCGCCTCCTTCACCTCCATGTCGGGGCCTTCGCTCGACCACTTCGGGCACTGGATCAAGAAGCGGATGGCGCGGCCGACCCCGCGCCGGGCGGCGCAGTTGCTCGGCCAGGGCGCCAAGTCCTGGTACGTGTACATGCTCCACACGCCCGTGCTGCCCGAGCTCGCCTGGCGCGGGCCGCTGGGCAAGCGGTGGCCGGGGATCCTGCAGCGGATCGAGAAGGTGCCGGCTGGCTCCTACCCGACGGACTCGCTGCCCTCGGACGCGGCGCACGGCGCCTGGCTCTACCGGGACAACATCCGGCCGCGCCTGCGGCGGCCGCGCGCCGACGCGTACGCGCACGTACCGGTCCAGCTCATCACACCGACCGGGGACGCCTTCCTCTCCGAGCGGCTCTACGACGACCTCGAAGTGTGGGCCCCGGACCTGGTACGCCGCACCCTTCCGGCCAAGCACTGGGTGCCCCGGACCCGGCCCGACCAGCTGGCCGCCTGGATCACCGAGTTCGTCACCGCGCGGGAGGAGCCGGCCACGCGGGCGCCGGAGCTCAAGGCTCCGGGGAAGTACGCCGACCGGTTCGGCGGCCAGCTGGTCCTGGTCACCGGCGCGGCCAGCGGCATCGGCCGGGCCACCGCCTTCGCGTTCGCCGAGGCCGGGGCCCGGGTGGTGTGCGTGGACCGGGACGCCGAGGGCGCGGTGCGCACGGCCGACATGGCCCGCCTCGTCGGCGCTCCCGAGGCCTGGGGCGAGTGCGTGGACGTGAGCGACGAGCAGGCGATGGAGGAGCTCGCGGCGAAGGTCGCTGCCGAGCACGGGATCGTGGACGTCCTGGTCAACAACGCGGGGATCGGCCTGTCCGGCCCCTTCCTGGAGACCAGCTCCGAGGACTGGAAGAAGGTCCTCGACGTGAACCTGTGGGGCGTCATCCACGGCTGCCGGATCTTCGGCGCGCAGATGGCCGGGCGCGGCCAGGGCGGACACATCGTCAACACCGCGTCCGCCGCGGCCTATCTGCCGTCCAGGACCCTGCCCGCGTACAGCACCTCCAAGGCGGCGGTGCTGATGCTGAGCGAGTGCCTGCGGGCCGAGCTGGCCTCGAAGTCGATCGGGGTCTCGGCGATCTGCCCGGGCATCGTCAACACCAACATCACCGCCACCTCCCGGTTCACCGGGGTGGACGCGGCCGAGGAGAAGCGCCGCCAGGAGCGCTCCTCGCGGCTCTACGGGCTTCGCAACTTCCCGCCGGAGAAGGTCGCCGACGCGATCCTGAGGGCCGTCGTGCGCAATGAGGCCGTGGTGCCGGTGACCCCCGAGTCCAAGGGCGCCCTGTGGATGTCCCGCTTCGCCCCCCGCACGCTGCGGGCCTTCGCGAAGCTGGAGCCCCGGCTGTGAGCCGGGCCGGGCAGGGGCCCGCCCCCGCACCGGGCCCGCGGGGGGCCTCGTACGCGATCAGCCCGCGCCGGGTGGCCTTCGACTGGACGACCACGCCCCTGCACTGGATACCGGACGAGCCCACCGCCACCCACGTCATCAACGTGCTGCACCTGCTGCTGCCCGCCGGCGAGCGGTGGTTCGTGAAGGTCTTCAAGGAGGCCCTGCCGCTGGTCACCGACTCGGGGCTGCGGCGGGACGTGAAGGGGTTCATGGGCCAGGAGGCCACGCACAGCGTGCAGCACGCGTACGTGCTGGACCACCTCGCGGAGCAGGACCTGCCGACCGGGGCGTACACGAGGCACGTGGACTTCCTCTTCGAGAAGCTGCTGGGGGAGAACCCGCCCCTCGGGGCGCCGGTCACGGCGCAGGAGTGGCTGCGCTTCCGGCTCTCGCTGATCGCCGCGATCGAGCAGTTCACGGCCGTTCTCGGGGACTGGGTGCTGCGAGCCGAGGCGCTCGACCGGGCCGGCGCGGACGAGATCATGCTGGACCTGCTGCGCTGGCACGGGGCGGAGGAGGTGGAGCACCGCTCTGTCGCCTTCGACATGTACCAGCACTGTGGGGGAGAGGGCCTGCCCCGGTACGCCCGGCGCGTGGGGGGCATGGTCGTGGTCGCCCCGGTGCTCGGCTGGCTGTGGGTGTGGGGGGCCTCGTACCTCATGCGTCACGATCCGCGGCTGCGCGGGCGGCTGCGCTATTCACTGCGCTCGCACAACCAGGCCGTGGCCAGGGGACTGCTGCCGACGTGGAGAGAGCTCGGCACGGCCATACCCCGCTACCTGCGGCGGTCGTACCATCCCTCGCAGGAGGGCTCGCTGCGCAGGGCGGTCGAGTACCTTGCGGCTTCACCTGCCGCCCGGGCCGCCGCGGGCGCGGTCGGCCGAGCCGCCATGTCGTAGGGAGCCGGGATTGTCCGATCAGGCAGTAGCCGAGTACCGGATCGAGGATCTGGCACACCACAGCGGTGCGACCGTGCGCACGATCCGGGCGTACCAGGACCGCGGTCTGCTGCCCAAGCCGGAGCGGCGGGGCCGGTCCAATGTCTACCGGGACACGCATCTGGCGCGGCTGCGCCAGATCGCCGACCTGCTGGACCGCGGCTACACCCTGGCCTCCATCAAGGAGTTGCTGGAAGCCTGGGACGCGGGGCGCGGGCTGGGCGGGGTCCTGGGGCTGGTCGCCGAGGTGCACGGGCCGTGGACCGACGAGGAGGCGGCCCGGATCAGCCGGGACGAGCTGAACTCCCGGTTCGGCGGCAAACCCGACGACGACGCCGTGGACCAGGCGTGCGAGCTGGGGGTCCTGGAGCGGATCCCGGGCCGCCCCGACCAGTTCCTGGTGCCGTCGCCGCAGGAGCTGGCGGTGGCCGCCGAGCTGTATGCGGCCGGGGTGCCGTTGTCGGCGATCACCGGTCACCTGCGGGAGCTGCGCGGGCAGGTGGAGCACATCGCCTCGCGCTTCCTGGAGTTCACCACCGAGCACGTCTTCGCCCGCTACCTCGGGCCGGTGCCGCCCACCGACGCGGACGCGGCCGAGGCGGCGACGATGGTACGCAGGCTGCGGCCGCTGGCTCAGCAGACGGTGGACGCGGAGCTGGCCCGGGCGATGCAACTGTTCGCGACCCGGCACCTGCAGCGGCACCTGGGGGCGGGCGCCTCCCCGCAGCCGGCGGGACCGGCCCCGGTGGCGCTGCCGGCCGAGACGGTACGGGCGGTGCAGGATCTGGTGGGCGCAGAGCACGTGGCGGAGTTCGTCCGGGCCGCGACGGAGCGGGAGCTGCAGGCCCGGACGATGAACGATCTGGCGCGTCGCGGCGGCGGCCGGTAGCAGTCGCTCAGTAGTCCACAGGGCGGATCCCGCTTTTGTCGCCGAAACCGGGCCAAAGGGCTGTGGACAGCTGTGGACAACTCCCCTGGATCTGTGGGGAACTCGGCCCGGAAGCTCAGACGGCGGCCTCGTAGGCCGGGTCGGTGGGGTGCTTTTCGGCCACCTGTTCCAGGCTGTCCGCGCCGGAGGCGACGACGCTTGCCGCCCGCTGGGCGCGCCCGTAGACCAAGGCCGCCAGGGCCAGGCCCAGGACCCCGCCCAGCAGCTGCGCGGCGACGAAACCGGGCAGCGACTGCGGGGCGATGCCCGTGAAGGAGTCACTGAAGGAGCGTCCGATGGTGCCGGCCGGGTTGGCGAAGGAGCCGGAGGACGTGAACCAGATCGCGGCGGCGATGTACGCCGCGACCGCCGGCGGGATGAGCCCCGGGCGCCCGATGCGGCCGAGGCCCTGGATGACGAGGACGAGTCCGGCGGTCGCGACCACCTCGCCGACGAGCAGGTGGCCCCCGTCGCGGACCTGGGTGGAGAAGGTGCCCGGGGCACGGCCGAACATGGCCTCCGCGAGGACCGCCCCGCCGATGGCCCCGGCGGTCTGCGCGACGGTGTAGACGAGGGCGTCCCGGCCCGCGAGGCCTTCGCCGCCGGTGCGCCGGCCCCACCAGGCGGTGAGAGTGACCACCGGGTTGAGGTGGGCGCCGGAGAGCGGCCCGAAGAGGGTGATGATCAGCCCGAGGCCGATGGCGGTGGCGAGCGAGTTGGCGACGAGGGCGACGCCCGTGTCGCGGCTCACCTCGGCCGCCTTTATCCCGGATCCGATCACCACCACGAGCAGGCCGGCGGTGCCGATGAGCTCGACGGCCGCGCGGCGTGGCAGGGACGCTTGGGATGTCATGGTTCCTCCCCTGAACAGAAGTGGCAGCGGAAAATCTATTCCGTATCTCGGAAAGACGATAGAGGGTGTCCATCATGGCCACCGAGGACGTCCGCCCCCCTGTCGCGCCCTGCCGACCCCTGTCGCCCCGGGAAAATCGCTGCCGCCAGCCCGCCCGACCCGGCACGCTGGTCGCATGGATGACAGACGCACCGTGAAGGTGTCGAAATACCTCTCGAAACACCTGCGGCATCAGCCGGATCGCATCGGACTGGCGCTCGACCCACAGGGCTGGGTGGAGATCGACGATCTGCTGAGCGCGGCCGCGGCCCACGGATTCGCCTTCAGCCGCGCAGAGCTCGACCACGTCGTGGCCGCCAACGACAAACAGCGGTTCGCCGTGCGGGGCACCCGGATCCGGGCCAGCCAGGGGCACACCGTCCCGGTGGACCTGGACCTGCCGGAGGCCGAGCCGCCCGCGTACCTCTACCACGGCACGACGGCCGCCGCCCTGGACGCGATCCGCGCCGAGGGCCTGCACCCGATGGCCCGCCACCACGTACACCTCTCCCCCGACCGGGAGACCGCCACCCGAGTCGGCGCCCGGCGCGGGCGGCCGATCGTGATCAGCGTGGACGCGGGGGCGATGCGCGCCGCCGGACACGTGTTCCGGATCAGCGCCAACGGGGTCTGGCTGGCGGACGCGGTACCGCCGCAATTCCTGCGTTTCCCCTGACGAGAACAGGGTGCACGGCACACCGCACAGGAATTCACTCAGGGATTGTCGGATCATCGCCCTACTCTGATCCCCACTCCGGGATACGTGAGGGGGGCACCTCGCGATCGCCGAACCACCCACGCGAACAAACGAGGTGACGCCTCATGACGTCCACACCCGAGGCAACGGCCAACACCTTCCAGGTCGATCTGCGCGGCCTGGTCGACCTGCTCTCCCACCACCTCTACTCCAGCCCGCGCGTCTACGTCCGCGAGCTCCTGCAGAACGCCGTCGACGCCGTCACCGCCCGCCACGCCCTCGACCCCGAGGCCCGGGTGCACATCCGGCTGTCGGCCACCGCGGGGACCGTGACCATCGAGGACAGCGGCATCGGCCTGACCGCCGCCGAGGCCCACTCCCTCCTCGCCACCATCGGCCGCAGCTCCAAGCGCGGCGGCGAGCACGGCCTGGAGACCACGCGCCAGGAATTCCTCGGCCAGTTCGGCATCGGCCTGCTCGCCTGCTTCGTCGTGGCCCGCCAGATCCGCGTCGTCACCCGCTCCGCCCGCGACCCCGAGGCCGCCCCCGTCGAGTGGCTGGCCACGGACGACGGCTCGTACACCGTCCGCGAACTGCCCCCCGAGGCCCGGACGGAGCCCGGCACCACCGTCACGCTCCAGGCCCGCCCGGGCGCCGAGGAGTGGGCCGAGCCGGCCAAGGTCGAACAGCTCGCCCGCGACTACGGCTCCCTGCTCTCGTACGACATCACCTTCGACGACGGCTCCGGCGGCGAGCCGCGCCGGATCACCGACCGGCCCCCCGTGTGGGACCGGCCCTTCCCCACGCCCGCGGCCCGCCGCGTCGCGCTCGCCGGGCACTGCGACCAGCTCTTCGGCTTCTCCCCGCTCGACAGCATCGACCTCGATCTGCCCGTCGCCGGAGTGCGCGGAGTCGCGTACGTCCTGCCCGAGCCGACCAGCCCCGCCCACCGGGCCGGCCACCGCGTCCACCTCAAGGGGATGCTGCTCACCGACAAGGCCGACAACCTGCTGCCCGACTGGGCCTTCTTCGTCCGCGCCGTCCTCGACACCGACACGCTGCGCCCCACCGCCTCCCGCGAGAACCTGTACGACGACGAGACCCTGGCCGCCGTGCGCGAGGCCCTCGGAGCGCGTGTCCGAGCCTGGCTCGCCGAGCTCGCGGCGAGCGAACCGGAGCGCCTGGCCGCGTTCCTGAGCGTCCACCACCTCGGCGTGAAGTCCCTGGCCCGGCACGACGCGGAGCTGTTCGGCCTCATGCTGCCGTGGCTGCCGTTCGAGACCAGTGACGGCTCGATGAGCCTGGAGGAGTTCGCGGCCGCCCACCCCGAGATCCACTTCACGCGCACCGTCGAGGAGTTCCGCCAGATCGCCCCGATCGCCGCGGCCCACGGCCTCGGCGTCATCAACGCCGGCTACACCTACGACGCGGACCTGCTGGCCCTGCTGCCCGCCGTACGGCCCGAGCTCAAGGTCGCCGAACTGGACGCCGGAGCCGTCACCGAGCGCCTGGACCCGGTCCCGGCCGCCGCCGAACTGGCGCTCGCCTCCTTCCTGTCCACCGCCCGCACCCGTCTGGAGCCCCAGGGATGCGACGTGGCGCTGCGCGCCTTCCAGCCCGTGTCCGTCCCCGCGCTCTACCTCGACGACCGCCAGGCCCGGCAGGAACGTGACCGGACCGCCGCCCTGGACAGCGCAGACTCCCTGTGGAGCGGCATCCTCGGCGCGCTGCGCGGCTCCGCTCCGCGCGCCCGGCTCGTCCTGAACCACAACAACCCGCTGATCCGCCGGATCGCCGCCCTACCCGACGCCGCCCTGACCGGCACCGCCGTCGAATCGCTCTACGGCCAGGCCCTGCTGATGTCCCAGCGGCCGCTGCGTCCCGCCGACTCCACCCTGCTCAACCGGGCCTTCCTCGGGCTCCTGGAATGGGCGACCCACTCCGCCGACTCCCGGAAGGAAGACCAGTGAGCACCATGACGGCCGAAGAGATCCGGCAGGCGCTGCACGAGAACCGCGGGCTGCCCTACGGCGCCGCACGCAACGCGCAGGCCGAAGCGCTGACCGCGGCCGCCGAGGTCTGCGGTGACCGGGAAGTGTTCCGCCGCGCGCTGATCACCCAGATCGACGCCTACGAGTACAGCGCCGAGCGGACCCGGATGGTGATTCCGTTCGCCCGGCTGCTGCAGGAGTACGACCGCGATCCGGGCGCCTTCGGCGACGGGGACACCTCCTCCCTGTTCTGGCGGTTCAAGTGGGTGTCCGGCCGGATCGTCGAATCCCCCGAGATCCCCCTCGCGTCCGTCACCGGCTGGCTCGACGACATGGAACGGCGCTACCGGCTCGCCGGATACAGCGAGCGCGCCGTCCGCCAGGCCGAGTTCTACCTCGCCAACGCCATCGGTGACGACGAGAGGGCCGAGCGGGCCATCAACCGCTGGCGGGCCGCTGAGCACGACCGGATGAGCGACTGCCACGCCTGCGAGACCCACACCCAGGGCTGGTTCTGGACGAGCAAGGGCGAGGACGCGAAGGCGATCGAGGTCTGGGAACCGGTCCTCGCGGGCCGGCAGACCTGCCGCGAGGAACCGCACAGGGTGCTCGCCCGCTCGCTGCTCCCCCTCGTCCGTCTCGGGCGCGCCGACGAGGCCCGCGCCCACCACCTGCGCGGCTACCGCATGACGCGCGGCACGGAGAGCCTCCTGCGCTCCATCGGCGAGCACATCGAGTTCTGCGCCCTCACCGGCAACGAGCCCCGCGGCCTGGAGATCCTCGCCGAGCACACCGCCCTCCTGGGCCCCCTCCCGGACGTCGAGTCCCAGATGGAGTTCTACGGCGGCGTCCTGGTCCTGCTGCGCCGGCTGAGCCTGCTCGGGCACGGCGCGGACCTCTCCGTACCGTACGAGGGGACCCCTCGGACGGTCGACGAGCTGTACGGGATCCTGCACGCCGAGGCCCTGCGCATCGCCCGGCGCTTCGACGCGCGCAACGGCACCACCCGTACGTCCGGCAAGCTCCTCACCCGCATCGAGCAGGCTCCGCTGCTCGACGCACTGCCGCTCGGGGTACGCAGCTCAGCGCTGCCCCGGCCGACCGGGAACCCGGCGCCTGCTCCGGCTACGGTGCCCGCGGCCGGAGCCGCGTCGGCCACCGGTTTCGCCGACCTGGTGGAGCGGGCCCGGCAGGCCCGCGACCAGGGGCATCCGGCCGCCGACGCGCTGTGGGCCAAGGTGGCCGCGGGGCTGGACGGGCAGGAGGCGGAGCCCCCGCTGCTGGCGGACCTGGCGGACCATCGGGCACTGTCCGCCGCGCGGAGCGGGGCTGTCGGCGCGGCCGGGCTGCTGGCGGAGGTCCGGGACCGGTACCGCGCGCTGGGCCGGGCTGAGCGGGCGGCCCTGGCCGAGCTGCGGCTGGCGACCGCGGCCGCACAGGCCGCCGGTGCGCCGGGGGAGATCCGGGCGCTGCTCGCGGCGGCCCTGCGGTCCGCGGAGGCCTTGGATCCGGCCGAGCCGCTGCGCATCCGGCGGATCGCGCTCGCCGAACTGACCACGATCCGCGTGGAGTCGTACCTGCGCTCGGTCGAGGCAGCCCACGAGGACGGGTCCGGCCACGGTGCCGCGCAGCACAGCCACGGCGACGGGCAAGGTGAGCTCGCCGCCGAGCTCACCGCCTTCGTCGCGGCTTACGCGGAGACGCTGCCGGACGTGGTCGCGGAGGCCGAGGAGACACTGGGCCGCCTGGCCCTGTCTCAGGGCGATCCCGACGGGGCCGTGACGCTGCTGGCCGCGGCTGCCGCCCGGTCGGTCTCGGCGGGCCGGGCGTGGGAGGCCGTCGACCCGCTGGTCCTGCGGGCCGGCGTGCTGATCTCGCTGGGCCGCACCGAGGAGGCCGAAGCTGCGGCGCGCTCCGCCTTGGAGCATGCCGAGGAGGTGACCGACGCCGAGACGCAGGGCGTCGTACGGATCACCCTGGCGGACATCCTGCTGCGGCGCGCCGATAAGGCGGGGGAAACGGCGGGGGAGGCGGCCGCGCATGCTCTGACCGGGGCGCACTGGTTCGACCAGGCCGGCCTCACCGCCGACGGCGGGGCCCAGGCCCGGCTGCTGCTGGCCCGGGCATACGCACGGGCGGACCGCCCCGCCGACGCGGCGGAGGTGCTCCAGTCGACTCTGCCGGACCTGCTGGAGCACGGCGAGGGACAGGCTGTATCCACCCGGGAGTTCCTGGGCGATCTGCTGCGCGAACTGAGGGAACCGCGGCCGGCGGCCGAGCAGTACCTGCTGGCGGCCGAGGTGGCCAAGGGCTGGGAGGACCAGCGTCCGCACGCGTCGCTCGCCCAGGCGGCCGCCGACCAGCTCTCGGTGGCGGGCCTGGAGCCGGAGGCCGTTGCCGCGTACGAGCGTGCCCTGGAGCTGCACCGGCAGACGGGCGGGGCTCCCGTCGCGGAGGCGCGGATCCTGCGCTCGCTGGCCTGGCTGGGCCTGCGCGAGGCGCTCACCGACGCGGGGGTGGAGCAGGCGCGGAGCCAGATGGACGAGGCGGTGGCGGTACTGGAGGCCGCGCTGGCCACGGAGCCCGGGGCCCCGGAGCTGCGGTCCGAACTCGCCCAGACCTGGCACCAGCTGGCTCAGGTGCTCGACCGGCGGGTCAGCGCCCAGGAGGACGAAGACGACGACGAGTACGACGAAGGCGAGAACCGCACCGGCTCGGACGGGCTCGTGCTCCTGGACGAGACGCAGATCGAGGCGCTGCGGCTGGAGGAGGTCCGCCTGTGGGACCGGGCGGCCGGGGTCTACGGAGAACTGGGCGTGGACCATCTGCAGGACCGGTTCCAGTGCCTGAGCTACGCAGCCTGGACCGAGCGGGAGCTGGGCCGCCCGGAAGTGGGCGCCGCCCGGATGTCCGCGCTGGCCGACGAGCTCCGGGCGCTGCCCGAGGGCGCGGCCCCGGAGTGGCTGCTGGCGAATGCGGAGCGGATCACGAGGAGCCTGATGGCCTGAGCCACCTGCCCCGGCCCCGCTGTCCAGAGACGGCGGGGCCGGGGTCGGACGCCGAGCCGGGGCCGGAGCCGGACTCGCCCTCGGAGCCGGCGGGGGCTCAGCCCAGCTGCGCGAGTGCCTCGGTGGCGATCTGCTCGAAGACCCGCTCGTCGGCGGCGAAGTCGGAGTCCGCGATCGGCGCGTGGATCACCAGCTCGGTGAAGCCGAGCTCGCGGTGGCGGCCGGCGAAGTCGACGAACGCGTCCACTGACTCGAGCATCGTGTTGCGCTCCGGCGTGAAGCCGGTGAGGAGGATCTTGTCCATGGGCTCGGGCGCCCGCCCGATCTCCGCGAACGCCTTGTCGAGCTTGGCGAGCTGGCCACGCAGGGCCTCCAGCGACTGCTCCGGCGTACCCTCCGCGAACAGCTTCGGGTCACCGGTGGTCACCCAGGCCTGGCCGTGCGCGGCGGCGAGCTTGAGACCGCGCGGCCCGGTCGCGGCGACCGCGAAGGGCAGGCGCGGGCGCTGCACGCACCCGGGGATGTTGCGGGCCTCGTCAGCGGAGTAGAAGGTGCCCTGCTGGGTCACTGCCCCCTCGGTCAGCAGCCGGTCCAGCAGCGGAAGGAACTCGGCGAAGCGGTCGGCGCGCTCGCGCGGGGTCCACGGCTCCTGGCCCAGGGCCGTCGCGTCGAAGCCGTTGCCGCCCGCGCCGATACCGAGAGTCACGCGTCCGCCGGAGATGTCGTCCAGGCTGATGAGGTCCTTGGCGAGGGTCACCGGGTGGCGGAAGTTCGGCGAGGTGACGAGAGTGCCCAGACGCAGCCGCTCGGTGACGGCGGCCGCGGCGGTCAGCGTGGGCACCGCACCGAACCACGGACCGTCACGGAAGGTCCGCCAGGACAGGTGGTCGTAGGTGTAGGCGGTGTGGAACCCGAGCCGCTCGGCCCGCAGCCACTGGTCGCGACCTCCCTCGTGCCAGGCGCGTACCGGAAGGATCACAGTGCTCAGACGCAGACTCATGCAATCGAGTGTTTCACGTGAAACATGGCTGGGCGGTCACTTGTTTCACGTGAAACACGACCACGGGCCCAGGAGCGCGAGCGCCAGTGGCCCGGCGGCCGAGTCCGATGGGTGAAGATGGAGCCGTGACCTCGGCTCTTCAGTGCCCGGACGGGCCAACCCCCACGCCCCGGCTCATCGCCACCGATCTTGACGGCACCCTGCTGCGCGACGACAAATCCGTCTCGCAGCGCACGATCGACGCACTCGCCGCCGCCGAGGCGGCCGGCATCGAGGTCTTCTTCGTCACCGGCCGTCCTGCCCGCTGGATGGACGTGGTCAGCGACCATGTCCACGGCCACGGCCTGGCGATCTGCGCGAACGGTGCCGCTGTGGTCGATCTCCACGCAGGCCCGGAATTCGTTGAGGTCAGAGCCCTGCCCCGGAGCACCGCGCTCAAGGTGGCGGAGGCCCTGCGTGCGGCTGCCCCCGGCACGTCCTTCGCGGTCGAGCTGACCACCGGGATCAACTACGAACCGGCCTACCCGCCCTTCTTCCAGGACCCCGGCGCCAATGTCGCCACCGCCGAGAAGCTCCTCGCCGAGGACACGGACGAGAACTGCGCCCCCGTGCTCAAGCTGCTCGCGCACCACGCCGAGCTGGCCCCGGACGAATTCCTGGCCCTGGCCCGCTCCGCTGCGGGCACGTACGCCTCGATCACCCGGTCCAGCCCCACCGCCCTGCTGGAGATCAGCGGGCTGGACGTGTCCAAGGCCAGCACCCTGGCGCTGTGTTGCGAGGAGCGCGGCATCTCCCCCGCGGAGGTGGTCGCCTTCGGGGACATGCCGAACGACATCGAGATGCTGGTCTGGGCCGGGACCTCGTACGCGATGGCCAATGCCCACCCGGACGTCATCGCGGCCGCGTCCGGCCGGACCGTCGCCAACAACGAGGACGGGGTCGCCGTCGTCATCGAGCAGATCCTGGCGGACCAGGCCGCCCGCACGGAGTCCGAGCTGTAGCGCGCCGGACACACCTGGGCCGGAGCCTTTAAAGCGGTGCCTCCCAGACCAGGGTGGTCCCGCCACCGTCCTCGCCGAGGCCCGGGCCGTAGGAGCTGGCGCCGCCCAGCGACTCGGCCCGTCGGCGCAGATTGCGCAGCCCGCTGCGCCGCCCGCCCTCGGGGATGCCCACGCCGTCGTCGGAGACCTCCAGCCGCACTCCGGGCCGTCCGTCGGCCAGCGTGACGGTGGAGTCGAGGACCACCTCGATCCGCGACGCGTCCGCGTGCCGGAAAGTGTTCGACAGGGCCTCGCGCAGGGCGGCGATGAGGTTCTTGCCCACCAGTTCGCCCACGACCGCGTCGATCGGGCCGAGGAAGCGGTGCGCGGGCTTGAAGCCCAGGGGCACGGCGGCCATGTTGATCTCCCGCAGCACCCGGGTGCGCAGTCCCGAGGGAGCCTCCGCGGGCCCCTGCTGGAGTGCGAAGATCGCGGTGCGGATCTCCTGGATCGTCACGTCCAGCTCATCGACGGCCTTGCCCACCCCGTCGCGAACCTCCGGGACGATGGACCGGCGCTGGGCGCCCTCCAGCATCATCCCGGTGGCGAACAGCCGCTGGATGACCAGGTCGTGCAGATCGCGGGCGATCCGGTCGCGGTCCTCGAAGACGGCCAGCCGCTCCCGGTCGCGCTGCGCCTCGGCCATCATCAGCGCGAGCGCCGCCTGGGAGGCGAACTGCGTGGCCAGGGTCCGCTCCGCCTCGCTGAACGGCCGCGCGCCCCGCGCCCGGGGCGTGACCAGGGCGCCCAGCACTCTCCCCCCGCTGTGCAGTGGCAGCATCATGCAGGCCCCGTACTGGCTGGTCAGCCGGCTGATCATGCGCGGATCGCCGGAGGCGTCGTCCACGAAGACCGCTTCGCCCTCCAGCAGCTTGGCCACCACCGGGCTCTCGGCGGGAATCACCACCCCGAGCGAGGTGGCCGCGTTGTCGGCGGAGACGGCGACGATCTCCATCCCGCCCTCCTCGGCGGGCAGCATCACGATCCCGGCGGCCGAATCGGCGAGGTGGCGCGCCTGTTCGGCGACGACGGCGAGGGCGTCGTCCGCGTCCCCGCCCGAGAGCAGGGCGGTGGTGACGGCCACCGAGCCGTCGATCCACCGTTCGCGCTGGGTGGCGGCCTCGTAGAGGCGGGCGTTGCCGATGGCGATTCCGGCCTCGGTGGCCAGCACCCGGACCATGTGGACGTCGTAGTCGTTGAACTCGCTGCCGCCGTTCTTCTCGGCGAGGTACAGATTGCCGAAGATCTCCCCCTGGACACGGATCGGAACGCCGAGGAACGTCCGCATGGGCGGGTGGTGCGCCGGGAAGCCGGCCGAGCGCGGATCCTTCGTCAGATCGGCGAGCTGGACCGTGTCGGGGTGCGAGATCAGAGCGCCGAGCAGGCCCCGCTTCCCGTCCGGGCGGTGCCCGATCCTCCGGGCCGCCTCTTCGGTGATCCCGTGCGTGACGAAGTCCGAAAGCCCGCGGCCCTCGGTGTCCACGACACCGATCGCCGCGTAGCGGGCGTCCGCGAGCTCGGCAGCGGTCGCGCAGATGCGGTCCAGCGTGGAGTGCAGCTCGAGACCGGTACCGATCGAGCGCATCGCCTCCAGCAGTTGCGGCACTCGGGCGGTGAGCTCGGTGGACAGTCCCTGCAGACTTCTGGTGGCCGCGGTGGCGGCCTCCAGCGGGTCCGGGGCATACGGCACATCCGGCACGTCCGGTGACGAATCCGATGACTCCGGCGATCCCTGCGACGCGTGCGACTCCTGCGCTGACATGCCCTTGAGACTAGTTAGTCCTATTTGTTGAGGAAAGTCGAGCCCGCTGACTCTCGGCCAGGGAGCCGTCCACTGCCCTCTCCCGCTCCAGCAGCCGCCGCAGCGGCCCCTCGACGGAGGCCAGCTCCGCGTACGGGCCGTGCTGTACGACCTCTCCGCCGTCCAACACGAGCACCTCGTCGACCGCCTCCAGGCCGGCCAGCCGGTGCGTGATCAGCACGGTGGTCCGGCCCTCGGTCGCGGCCAGCAGGTCCGCCGTCAAGGCGTCCGCGGTCGCCAGGTCCAGGTGCTCGGCCGGCTCGTCCAGGACGAGGACCGGGAAGTCCGCGAGCAGCGCCCGGGCCAGGGCCAGCCGCTGGCGCTGGCCGCCGGAGATCCGCTCCCCGTGCTCGCCGACCAGGGTGTCCAGGCCGTCCGGGAGGGCGTCGGCCCAGTCCAGCAGCCGCGCGGCCGCGAGCGCCTCGCGCAGCTGCTCCTCACTCGCGCCAGTGCGGGCGAGGCGCAGGTTCTCCCGAACCGAGCTGTCGAAGATGTGCGCGTCCTGGGCGCACAGCCCCACGAAGCGGCGTACGGCGTCGCCGTCGAGCGTGCGCGCGTCGATCCCACCGAGTGTGTACGAACCTTCGTGCGGGTCCAGGAACCTCAGCAGGACCTGAGCCAGCGTGGTCTTGCCGGCGCCCGAGGGGCCGACGACCGCGATCCGGCGGCCGGCCTCCAGGGTCAGGTCCAGCCCGCGCAGCGCGTCGCGCTCCTGACCGTGGTGGCGGGTGGCGAGCCCGGTCAGTTTCAGCGGGAACGGCGAAACGGGCGCCTCGCGCGGGCGATCCGGCTCGATGACCGGGACCGGAGCGTCGATGACCTCGTAGACCCGCTCGGCGCTCCGGCGCACCCGCTGTCGGTACTGGACGGCCAGCGGAAGCCCGTTGACGGCCTCGAAGGCGGCGAGCGGGGTCAGCACGGCGACGGCCATGGCCACCCCGGACAGCCGCCCGTCGTGCACCGCGTCGGCGGCGACGGCGGCCGCAGCCACCACGGTGAGCCCGCACACCAGGGCCGACAGCCCGCTGCCGAGCCCGGTGGCGGCGGCCCCGCGGGCGGCGATCACGGTCAGCGTACGGTCGCTCTTCCGGGCAGCGTCCTTGCGCCTGCCGAGCGCACCGGCAACGGTCAGTTCAGCGGTCCCGGTGAGCAGATCGGCCACTCGGGTGGCGAGTTCGCCCCGGGCGGGAGCGAGCCGCCGCTCCGCGCGCCGTGCGCAGACCCCGCTGACGAGCGGCACCACGACCCCGGCGGCGAGCAGTCCCAGGGCGAGCGCGGCCCCGGCTTCGGGCAGCAGCCAGGCGGTGAAGGCGACCGATCCGGTCCCGACGAGCACCGCGGTGCCGACCGGCAGCAGCCAGCGCAGCCAGTAGTCCTGCAGGGCGTCCGCGTCGGCCACCAGGCGGGACAGCAGATCCCCGCGCCGCTGCTCGCGCAGCCCGGCCGGGGCGATGCGCTCCAGCCGCCGGTACACGGAGACCCGCAGGTCGGCGAGCATCCGCAGCACCGCATCGTGCGACACCAGCCGCTCCGCGTACCGGAAGACGGCCCGGCCCAGGCCGAACGCCCGCGTCGCGGTGACGGCCACCATCAGGTAGAGCACGGGCGGCTGCTCCGAGGCTCGCGAGATCAGCCACCCGGAGACGGCCATCAGTCCGACGCTGCACCCCACGGCGAGCGCTCCGAACAGCAGCCCCAGCCGGAACCGCCCCTGCCAGGCCCGGGCCACGGCCCGGACCCGGCCGAGCGGGTCGGCCCCGCCCGAGTCGCTTCCGGCGGCCCTCTCGTCCTGCTCGTGCGCGGCCCCCAGGATCCACTCCCCGGGGTCCCTCACCACGGGGGACCGGGGCGCGGCCGCCACGGAGTGGTGCCGCGGGTCCGGTACGGGCGACGGCTCCGCACGTCCGGCCCCGTCCGGGCCCGCTCCCACCGGGACCACGCGGTCCGCGACGGCCAGCAGCGCCGGCCGGTGCACCACCAGCAGTACGGTCCGGCCCACCGCGAGCCGGCGTACCGCCTCCACCACCGCGGCTTCGGTCTCTCCGTCGAGTGCGGCCGTCGGCTCGTCCAGCAGGAGCACCGGCCGGTCCGCCAGGAAGGCCCGTGCCAGCGCGAGGCGCTGACGCTGTCCGGCGGACAGGCCCGCCCCGCCCTCGCCCAGCAGCGTGTCGGCGCCCCGCGGCAGCGCGTCCACGAACTCCCGTGCCCCGGCGTCCCGCAGGGCCGCGTCCACCGCGTCCGTGGAGGCGTCCGGCCGCGCCAGCCGTACGTTCTCCGCGATCGTGCCCGCGAACAGGTGGGGCCGCTGCGGCACCCAGGCGATCCGCTCCCGCCACTGCTCCGGCGACAGCTCGGCCAGGTCCACTCCACCGACCCGCACCCGGCCCGCCGTCGGCGTGACGAACCCCAGCAGCACCTGGAGCAGCGTGGACTTGCCCGCCCCGCTCGGCCCGGTGAGGGCGACGCACTCTCCCGGTTGTACGACGAGCGAGGCCGGAGCGGGCGAATCCACGTCGCGACCCGGGTAGCGGACGGCCACCCCGTCCAGCTCGATGCGCAGGCCCGCTCCGGCCTCCGGCACGGTGACCGTGCCGCGCGCCTGCGGGACGGGGGTCTCCAGGACCTCGAAGATCTCCTCGGCGGCGGACAGCCCCTCCGCCGCCGCGTGGTACTGCGCGCCTACCTGCCGCAGCGGCAGGTAGGCCTCCGGCGCCAGGATCAGGATGACGAGGCCGGTGTAAAGGTCCAGGTCCCCGTGGACCAGCCGCATGCCGATGGTCACGGCCACCAGCGCGACCGACAAGGTCGCCAGCAGTTCCAGCGCGAAAGACGACAGGAAGGCGATGCGCAGCGTCCGCATCGTCGCCCGCCGGTAGTCGTCGGTGATCTTGCGAATCGACTCCGCCTGGGCCTTGGCCCGCCCGAACACCTTGAGCGTCGGCAGTCCGGCGACCACGTCGAGGAAGTGTCCCGACAGCCGCGACAGGAGCCGCCACTGGCGGTCCATCCGGGACTGCGTGGCCATCCCGATCAGCGCCATGAACAGGGGGATCAGCGGCAGGGTGACCACGATGATGGCCGCCGACACCCAGTCCTCGGTGACGATCCGGGCCAGGACCGCCACCGGTACGACCACCGCGAGCCCCAGCTGGGGCAGGTAGCGGGAGAAATAGTCGTCGAGCGCGTCCACCCCCCGGGTGGCCAGCGCCACCAGCGACCCGGTCCGCTGCCCGCTCAGCCATCCGGGCCCGAGGTCCGCGGCCCGCTCCAGCAGCCGGCCCCGGAGCTCCGACTTGACGGCCGCGCTGGCGCGGTGCGCGGCCAGCTCCGTCAGCCAGGCGACCAGGCCGCGCCCCAGAGCCACCGCCGCGAGCAGCAGCAGCGGCGTCCGGAGCGACGCCCCGTCCAGGTCCTGCTCGAAGGCACCGACCACGATCTCGGCGAGGAGCACCGCCTGACCGACGACCAGCCCCGCCCCGGCAAGGCCCAGGGCCACCACCGCCCCCAGGAAGAGGCGGGTGGAGCGGGCGTACCGAAGCAGGCGCGGGTCGATCGGTTTCACGTGAAACATCCCCCAAGAAAGGGTCAGACAGGAGGGTCAGGAGGCGTCAGTGCGCATCGGCGATGTGCTGCGTGCCGATCCGCTTGCGGAACACCCAGTACGTCCAACCCTGGTAGAGCAGGACGAGCGGGGTGACCACCACCGCGAGCCAGGTCATGATCTTCAGGGTGTACGGGCTGGACGAGGCGTTGGTGACCGTGAGGTTCCAGGCGTCGTTCAGCGAGGACGGCATGACGTTCGGGAAGAGCGTCAGGAAGAACATCGCGACGGTCGCCGCGATGGCGACCCCGGACAGTGCGAACGACCAGCCCTCGCGGCCCGCCAGGTTGAAGCCGAGTGCCCCGGCCAGAGCCAGCACCGCTACGGCCATTGCGATCAGGCTCTTGCCGTCTCCTCGGGAGACCTGGGTCCAGGTCAGGAAGACGAGCGCCAGGACGGCGGTGACGACGCCCAGCCGGCCCGCGAGCTTCCGGGAGCGGTGCCGGATGTCACCGACCGTCTTGAGCGAGGTGAAGACCGCGCCGTGGAAGGTGAACAGGCTGAGGGTGACCAGACCGCCGAGGATCGAGTAGACGTTGAACAGGTCGAGGAGGGTGCCGACGTACTCCTTGTGCTCGTCGATCTTCACGCCGCGCACGATGTTGGCGAAGGCCACGCCCCACATGAACGCGGGGATCAGCGAGGTCCAGAAGATGGCGTGTTCCCAGTTGGTCTGCCACTTGTCCTCGGGCCGCTTGTGCCGGTACTCGAACGAGACGCCCCGGATGATGAGGCAGACCAGGATGAGCAGCAGCGGCAGGTAGAACCCTGAGAAGAGGGTGGCGTACCAATCGGGGAAGGCGGCGAAGGTCGCACCGGCCGCCGAGAGCAGCCAGACCTCGTTGCCGTCCCACACGGGCCCGATCGTGTTGATCAGCACGCGCTTCTCGGTGCGGCCCCGGGCGAGCAGCTTGGTCAGTACGCCGACTCCGAAGTCGAAGCCCTCCAGGAAGAAGTAGCCGATCCACAGGACGGCGATGAGCACGAACCAGACGTCATGGAGTTGCATGGTGTGGTCTCCTTCGCCTCAGTACGAGAAGGCCATGGGCCGGTCGGGGTTCTTGTCGTCCCCGCCGATCTTGGTGGGCGGGTTGAGGTCGTCCTCGGTGAGCTCGGGCGGGCCGACCTTGACGTACTTCACGAGCAGCCTGACCTCGATGACCGCGAGTACGGCGTAGAGGAGCGTGAAGCCGATCATCGAGGTGAGCACCTCGCCTTGGGAGACGCCGGGCGAAACCGCGTCCCTGGTGCGCAGCACTCCGTAGACCACCCAGGGCTGGCGGCCCATCTCGGTGAAGATCCAGCCCCAGGAGTTGGCGATGAGCGGGAAGCCCATCGTCCAGAGCGCGACGATCCAGTACAGGTTGGCGAACTTTGGGCTCAGCGCCTTCTTGAAGAGCACCAGATGCGGGACCTCGTCCTCCCCGGTCCGCAGCCCCGGTGGCAGCATGAACCGCTTGCGGGTCAGCCACAGGCCCAGTGCTCCGACGGCGACGGAGGCCATGCCGAAGCCGATCATCCAGCGGAAGCCCCAGTAGGCGACGGCGATGTTGGGCCGGTAGTCGCCGGGTCCGTACTTCTGCTGCTCGGCCTCGTTGATGTCGTTGATGCCGGGGACGAAGGAGGTGAAGTCGTTGTTGGCCAGGAAGGACAGCAGGCCGGGGACCTCTATCGCGACCTTGTTGTGGCCCTTGTCCACGTCGCCGTAGGCGAAGAGGGAGAAGGGCGCGGGCGCCTCGCCGTCCCACAGCGCTTCCGCGGCCGCCATCTTCATGGGCTGCTGCTTGAACATCACCTTGCCGAGCATGTCGCCGCTGAGCGCCGTGCCCATACCGGCGATGATCATGACGACCAGGCCGAGGCGCAGCGAGCTCCGCATGACGGGGACGTGCTTCTTGCGCGCCAGGTGGTAGGCGGCGATGCCGACCATGAACGCGCCGCCGACCAGGAAGGCCGCCGTCATGGTGTGGAAGAACTGGGTCAGCGCAGTGTCCTGGGTGAGCACCAGCCAGAAGTCGGTGAGCTCGGCCCGGCCCCGCTCCTCGTTGATCCGGTAGCCGACCGGATGCTGCATCCAGGAATTCGCCGCGAGGATGAAGTACGCGGAGAGGATGGTGCCGATCGAGACCATCCAGATGCAGGCCAGGTGGATCTTCTTCGGCAGCTTGTCCCAGCCGAAGATCCACAGCCCGATGAAGGTCGACTCGAAGAAGAAGGCGATCAGCGCCTCGAAGGCCAGCGGGGCCCCGAAGATGTCACCGACGAACCGCGAGTAGTCGGACCAGTTCATGCCGAACTGGAACTCCTGGACGATGCCGGTGACGACACCCATCGCGATATTGATCAAGAAAAGCTTGCCCCAGAACTTCGTGGCCCTGAGGTACTTCTCGTTCTCGGTGCGCACCCACGCGGTCTGCAGGCCGGCCGTGAGCGCGGCGAGCGAGATCGTCAAGGGGACGAAAAGGAAGTGGTAGACGGTCGTAATGCCGAACTGCCATCGCGCCAGTGTCTCTGGCGCCAACGCTACGTCCACGTCGTCGGTCTCCTTCTGGTCGCCGTGGTCACTGCGGCAATCTGCCTGTTGTGCCCCACTCAATATGGGACGAAGCAGGCACGCTTGTGAACGCGTTCACATTCACAAGCATTATGTCTTACTGCTCTCGGGAAGTTTCGAGGGGGGTCCCCTAGCCAACACTTTCAACAGATTGTTGAATTCAGGGCATGCAGATACGAATCTCCTGGCCCTCGGGCCAGCTCACCGCAACCCTCGACGAGACCCCGACCGCCAAGGCCCTGACCGAGGCGCTTCCGATCTCGGCCTCCGCCCACACCTGGGGCGAAGAGGTCTACTTCGACACCGGCATCTGCGTGGCCCTGGAGCCCGGCGCCCTCCAGGTGGTCGAGCCGGGCACCGTCGCGTTCTGGACCGAGGGCGACGCGCTCGCGCTGCCCTACGGCCCGACGCCGATCTCGCGCGGCGGCGAGAGCCGCCTGGCGAGCCCGTGCAATGTGCTCGGCTCGTTCGACGGCGACCCCCGCCTGCTCGCCACCGTCCGCGACGGCGACCCCGTCCGCGTGGAACTGGCGTAACCGCACGCGGCACCCCGTCCCACCGGAGCGGTGTTACAGCTCCTTGAAGAACGCCCCTGCCGTGTGCAGGAAGACGTCGTTCGCCTCGGACTCACCGATCGTGACCCGCAGGCCCTCGCCCGCGAAGGGCCGGACCACCACACCGGCCTTCTCGCAGGCCTGCGCGAACTCCGCGGTCCGCTCCCCCAGCCGCATCCACACGAAGTTCGCCTGCGTCTCGGGTACCACCGTCCACCCCTGGGCCAGCAGCGTCGTGTACACCCGCTCGCGCTCCCCGACCAGCGCGCCGACCCGGCCCATCAGCTCGTCCTCGGCGCGCAGCGAGGCGACCGCCGCGTCCTGGGCGAGCTGGCTGACGCCGAAGGGCACCGCCGTCTTGCGCAGCGCCGAAGCCACCGGCTCGTGTGCCACAGCGAAGCCGACCCGCAGGCCGGCCAGCCCGTACGCCTTGGAGAACGTACGCAGCACGGCAACGTTCGGGCGGCTGCGGTAGAGCTCGATGCCGTCCGGCACCTCGGTGTCGCGGATGAACTCGCGGTACGCCTCGTCCAGCACCACGAGCACGTCCGACGGCACCCGGTCCAGGAACCGCTCCAGCTCGGCCCGGCGCAGGACGGTGCCGGTGGGGTTGTTGGGGTTGCAGACGAAGATCAGCCGGGTCCGGTCCGTGATCGCGGCCGCCATGGCATCCAGGTCGTGCACGTCGCCCGCCGTGAGCGGGACCTCGACGGGCGTCGCACCCGAGATCTGCGTGATGATCGGATAAGCCTCAAAGGACCGCCAGGCGTACATGACCTCGTCGCCCGGGCCGGCCGTCGCCTGGATCAGCGACTGGGCCACGCCCACCGAACCGGTGCCGGTGGAGATGTGCTCGACCGGCACCCCGAAGCGGTCGGCGAGCTCCGCCACCAGACCGGTGCACGCCATGTCGGGGTAGCGGTTGAAGTTCCCGGCCGCGGCGACCACGCTCTCCAGCACCCCCGGGAGCGGCGGGTACGGGTTCTCGTTCGAGGACAACTTGTACGCGGCGGCCCCGCCCGCGGCCGCGGGCTTCCCCGGCTTGTATGTGGGGATGCCGTCCAGTGCGGCGCGCAGCTTCGGGCTCTTCTCGCTCACTACAGGTCCTCCTCGACCATCCCGTACGACGTCGCCGTCGCCTCAATGCTTCTCACCTTATGAGGATTCCGTCCTTCCGAGAATGGGAGCGCCTGGAATATGGGGGGAGCGCACGCATATATGCGCACGCCGGTGGCCTGCGCCGTGGCGCGCGTCCCTCGTGCAGGTGAGTTGAGACCGGCCCGAGACCGCACCGTTTTGGCATGCCCGGACCCGCCGACAAGCTCCCCGCTCACTCCCCGCAACGAAAAGCCTTCATTTCCAAGGTCATTGGGGGTGGCGAACCGTGCAGAAACGTGCCTGTCAACGGCTGCATATGCATCCGGACCACCCACCCCGCCGAGCCCTACTATCGGCTCGCCATGACAGCAGCAGGGAAGCATCAGGTGAGCCGGACCGAGACCACCCGGCGGGCCGCCGGCCGACAGGGCCGGGCCGGCATCAGGGACGTGGCCGCTGCGGCGGGCGTCTCGATCACGACCGTCTCCGACGCGCTCAATGGCAAGGGGCGGCTGCCGGACGCCACCCGCCGCCACGTTCGCGAGGTCGCCGATCGGCTGGGCTATCGCCCGTCCGCCGCGGCCCGCACCCTCCGTACCGGCAAGTCGGGCCTCATCGGCCTGACCGTGACGACGTACGGGGATGAACCTTTCACCTTCACCGAATTCGCGTACTTCGCCGAGATGGCCAGGGCCGCCACCTCCGCGGCGCTCGCCCGCGGCTACGCCCTCGTCATCCTCCCAGCCACCTCCCGACACGACGTCTGGTCCAACGTGGCCCTCGACGGCACCGTCGTCATCGACCCCTCCGACCACGATCCGGTCGTCACCGAACTGGTCCGCCAGGGCCTTCCCGTGGTCTCCGACGGCCGCCCGGCCGGCTCCCTCCCCGTCACCGCCTGGGTCGACAACGACCACGAGGCCGCCGTACTCAACCTGCTCGACCACCTCGCCGCCGCCGGCGCCCGCCGGATCGGGCTGCTGACCGGGACCACCACCGACACCTACACCCGGCTCTCCACCACCGCCTACCTCAGCTGGTGCGAGCGCGTGGGCCAAGACCCCGTCTACGAGTCCTACCCCGCCCACGACCCGTGCGCGGGCGCCGTCGCCGCCGACCGGCTGCTCGCCCGACCCGACCGGCCCGACGCCGTCTACGGGCTCTTCGACCCCAACGGCACCGACCTCCTCGCAGCCGCCCGGCGCTACGGCCTGCGCGTCCCCGAGGACCTGCTGCTCGTCTGCTGCAGCGAGTCCACCGTGTACGCCAACACCGAACCGCCCATCACCACCCTCTCCCTCAAACCACGCCGCATCGGCACCGCCGTGGTCCAGTTGCTCATCGACGCCATCGAGGGAGTCGACACCGACGGTCCCGTCGAACAGGTGGTCCCGACCGAGCTCATCGTCCGTACGTCCTCGCAGCGCAGGCAGCCCCGTACGACCGTCAGCCCGCCCCGCTCGCCGGCGAAGGACTGACCGCCACACCGCCCCATCGGCGGGGCCGCCGGCCCCGCCGATGATTTCAGCAACGCCCATATCGGGAGAAAGCGGTAGGAAGGAACAGCGCCGGCCAGGATTCACCACCCCTGGTGCGTCACAGAGCGCGAGCTGCATTCCTATGATGGGCGCACGACATCACGGACCCTCCGCCCCGGAGGTCAGGAGGGTCCGCAGGTGTACGGCAGCGCGACGGTGGTGGAGGGGTCGATGACTCAGGGGGCCGGTCAGGGACCCGCGATGCGGACGGAGACGCTGCGGGACTTCCGGGTTCCGGTCACCGAACCCGTCCCGTACGCCGTATCCGCCGGGCTTTCCGGCGACGCCCCCGTGTACGGCGAGTACCCCGCGTACTACGGCGGGAGCGTGCCGTCGGTGCCCGCGCAGCCCGGTTACGAAGCCGTACCCGCGTCCGTGCCAGCGGCCGCTCCTGTACGCGTACCCGTGCTCGCCAGGAGCCAGACACCCGCGGAGGACGCCCCCGAGGGCTACACCCCGACGCACCGCGACCTGCCGATCATCGGTCGCGGCGGCCCCGGGGACACCGTCCAGGTCCAGTACGTCCCCCAGGAGGACTCCGCCGCGGGCCCAGGGCCGCTCTACGTGGTCGGCGACGTCCACGGCTACCTGGACGAGCTCGTCAGCGAGCTGCACGCCCAGGGCCTCATCGACGCCGAGCGCCGCTGGTCCGCGGGCAACGCCCGGCTCTGGTTCCTCGGCGACTTCACCGACCGCGGCCCCGACGGCATCGGCGTCATCGACCTGGTCATGCGACTGTCGGCCGAGGCCGCGGCCGCCGGCGGTTACTGCAAGGCCCTCATGGGCAACCACGAACTCCTGCTCATCGGCGCCAAGCGGTTCGGCGACACGCCCGTCAACTCGGGCGCCGGCACCGCCACCTTCCAGGCCGCTTGGCTCCTCAACGGCGGCCAGCGCACCGACATGGAGCGCCTGCAGGACGTCCACCTGCAGTGGATGTCACGGCTGGACGCGACCGTCCTGGAGGAGGACCACCTTCTCCTCCACTCCGACACGACCGCGTACCTCGACTACGGCGATTCCATCGAGGACGTCAACGACACCATCCACGAGCTGCTCAACCGCAACGACGCCGACATCACCTGGGACCTCTTCCGCAAGTTCACCAAGCGGTTCGCCTTCCGCGACGAGGGGACCGGCCCTCAGGCCGTACGCGAACTGCTCGACACCTACGGCGGCAGTCGCGTCGTGCACGGCCACAGCCCCATCCCGTACCTGCTGGGTGAGGTGGGTACGGAGGACGGCGACGAGTCCCGCGGCCCCGAGGCCGTGGACGGCCCGCACGTGTACGCGGAAGGCCTGGCCATTGCGATGGACGGCGGGGTGACCATGGCCGGCAAGTTGCTCGTCGTGCAACTTCCGTTGAACGACTGAGGGTTCCCCGAGCGGGGTATTTCCGGAAAGCCCCTGTCAACGTGTGGCGTGGGCGCTCTACCATCGCTCTATCCGTAGCAGGCTCTCCTCCGTTTGTGCCGGTGCCCGGGTCTACGCGGGCAAACCGGCTTGTACGGAGCATCGGGGGATGCACATGACCAGCGCTCCGCACCTGCTGACCGAAGACCGACCGGAGTTCGATCGGCTCCTCGACGAGGCGCTGCGCACAGCGGACGAACGGCCCGAGCTCGCCACCCTCGGCGAACGGCTGAACGCCGAACAGCTGCGCACCATGGCCATGGCGGCCAGCGCCCTGCTGACCGCCGCCGCGGCCGGCGAGTACGACCACTACGTGAAGATACGGGGGGAACGGCGCGACGAGGCCTTGTCCACCCCGACCTCGACGGGCGACGAGTACGCCGGGCAGGGCAGCGGCGGGGGCGCGGGCGTCAGCGCCGTGGTCGCGGTCCTCGCGCCGGTCCTGGCGGGCACCGCCATGCTGATCTTCCTGCTGGTGGGCTACATCCTGAAGATGATCGAGCCCGAGCCGGCCTTCGCCGACACCATGCTGACGGCGGGTTGGCTCTTCGGGGGCCTCACCGTGGCCGCACTGCTCTTCGCGGTGATCGGGCTGCTGGTGACGGCGGTCCGCAACAGCTCGACGGAGGTGGCGGCGGACGAGACCGAGGCGATTCCCGACGAGGTCTCGCGGGCCCGGGAGGCCTGGCGCCACGCGCTGTTGGAGCGCGGCATCATGCCGTTCCTGCGCGATGCGCTGGCCGATCCGACCTCGGGAGGGTCGTATCCGACCCCTCGTACGCCAGAGGCCGGGCGCATCCCCAACCTGGGATACACCCGGCCCGACTTCACCAGCCCGGGGGCCCCTGCGCAGGGCCCCCGTCCCGGTTATACGTCCCCGGACTTCACGAGCCCGGATTTCGGCGGCCCGGATCACGAGCCGGAGTGACTAGCGTGAGCTGTTCGGGGCTCCGAGGGCGGGGTTACCGTCCTTCCAGGCACCCCGCTTGGTCTGGAGGCCGATCAGCGGGTTCGGAGCGGGCAGCCGCGGGAACCACGCCTCGTCCCAGACGAACGTCCCCCCGCCCAGGTCGCCGTGCGTCTGGTACACCTGACCGGTCGTGGTCAGCACCTTGATCCAGGCGTTGTCGCCCCGCGCATCGATGGAGATGCCGCAGGCAAGGCCGGCGGCGCCGCCGTTGGGGAAGCCCGGGTTGTCATCGAAGTCGCTGATGTTCTGCCAGACCGGCGCGGCACCCAGCGGGGTCGCCCGCCCCGCGTACGCAACCCCATCGACCAGCGCGGCGTGGATGTCGACTGCCTCCGCGCTCACCACGCTGTCGATGTCGATGCACGGGCCGCCCGGGCCCGTGGCTCCGGTCGTGCCCGTGAGTCCCTGCGGACCCGTGAGCCCGGTCGGGCCGGTGAGCCCGGTCGAGCCGGTGAGTCCCTGCGGACCCGTGGGCCCGGTCGGGCCGGTCGGGCCGGTCGCACCGGTGTGGCCCCTCGAGCCGCGGGGGCCCGCCGGACCCTTGCACTGGTCGTCGTGCGGCGGGTTCCCGACCTGAGCCCGCGCCTTGTCGGGGCCGCCGTCGTCGTGACGCGACGACTCGCAGCGGTCCCCGCCGGGCACTGCCGCCGTCGCGGTCGCGACGGCGGGGGCCGCGATGGTCGCCAGCACCAGCGCCACGGAGGCGACCGTGCCTCCGGCCAGCCAGCGGGCCCGTCGGGGCAGCGGACCCAACAGTCGGGACCTGTCTTCAGAACTCATTTACCGCTCCTCGCACAACCGGGATCGAATGGTTCTCCGAAGTCCGGACTGGTTGCCGGACTCCGCGGGCCATCCTCATCAGCCGTCTCCCGATAAGCGGACCGGCGCGCCCGTAGGTCATCGGATCGGCGGAACCCCGCACCGCCACATGGGCGCGTGCGACACAGCCACCCGGGGCGGGCACCGGCGTGCCGCCCCGGCCCGGGCCCGGCTCCTGCCTAGGGTCGGCGGCCGTGAAGCCCTCCATTTGCCTCTGCATGATCGTGAAGAACGAGTCCGCCGTGATCGAGCGCTGTCTCGAATCCGTACGGGACCTCATCGACACCTGGGTCATCTCCGACACCGGTTCCACCGACGGCACCCAAGAACTGATCCGCAACGCCCTGCGCGGGATCCCCGGCGAGCTCCACGAGGAGCCGTGGACCGACTTCGGGCACAACCGGAGCCTCAACATCAGCCACGCCCGCGGTAAGGCCGACTACCTGCTGCTCCTCGACGCCGACCTCGTCCTGCGCCGCACCGGCCCGCTGCCCCCACTCACCTCGGACTCGTACATGCTGCGCCACGAGGGCTCCACCGAGTACCGGATCAAACGGCTGGTGCGCGCCGACCTCCCCTGGCGGTACGAGGGTGTCACCCATGAGTACCTCACCTGCGACCGGCGTGACGAGAACGACCAGCGCCCGGGCGTGCAGGAGAACCTCGACGCGCTCGTCATCGAGGACTACGCCGACGGCGGCTCCCGGCACGACAAGTTCGAGCGCGACGCCCGCCTGCTCAGCGCCGAGTTCCAGCGCGACCCGTCGAACGCCCGTACCGTCTTCTACCTCGCCCAGACCCTGCGGGACATGGGTGACACCGCGGACGCGATCCGGCTCTACGAACACCGCGCGGCCATGGGCGGCTGGGAGGAGGAGGTGTACTACGCCCTGCTCCAAGCAGGCGTGCTGCACGGCGACTCGGACGACTGGCCGGCCGCCATGGACGCGCTCTCGCGCGCCTGGGAGTTCCGGCCCAGCCGCTTGGAGGCCTGCTACGAACTGGCGTCCCGGTTGCGCGTGTTGGGCCGCCACCACATCGCGCACGCGATCACCCGGGCCGTCCTCGATCGACCGGCACCGAATGACCTCCTCTTCGTCCAGCCCTGGGTGTACCAGTGGGGGCTGCTCTTCGAGCACTCCATCACCGCGTACTGGGTGGGAGACATGGACACCTCGCTGCAGGCCTGCGACCGGCTGCTGTCCCTGCCTGATCTCCCCGAGGCCTATCGCCGCCAGACCGAGACCAACCGGGGCTTCGCCCTCGCCCGCAGCCGCCCGGGCGGCACTGTTTCACGTGAAACATCCCTCCCTGTTTCACGTGAAACATCGGAGCCCTCACCCTCGCCGGTCTAGCCGGCGGCGCGGTCCCCCAGCGCCCGCCGCCGCTGCGCGGCATCCGCCAGAGCCGGCGGACGCCAGACCCCGTCCGGGCGGTAGAGATTCCGGCCCGGCTCCACGATCTCGTCGATCCGGTCGAGCACATCGTCGTCAAGGACCAGGCCGGCGCCCTTGACCAGCCCCTCCAACTGCTCCATGGTCCGTGGCCCGATGATCACCGAGGTGACGGCGGGATGCGCCACGGGGAAGGCCACGGCCAGCTCCGGCAGCGTGCAGCCGATGGAGTCGGCGAGCTCGACGAGCTGCTCCACGGCCTCCAGCTTCGCGACATTGCCCGGGATCGCCGGGTCGAAGCGCGCCGGCGTCAGCGCTGCCCGACCCGAGGTGAGGTCCACGGGTCCCCCGAGCCGGTACTTGCCGCTGAGGAATCCGGAGGCGAGCGGGCTCCAGGTCAGGACGCCCATCCCGTACCGCCGGGCCACCGGCAGTACATCGGCCTCGATCCCACGGGCCAGGATCGAGTACGGCGGCTGCTCGGTCCGGAACCGCGGCAGCCCCCGCCGCTCGGCGACATGGTGCGCCTCGACCAGCTCCTCGGCCGGGAAGGTCGAGCAGCCGAAGGCCCGGATCTTCCCGGCCGACACGAGGTCACCGAGAACCGACAGCGTCTCCTCGACGTCGGTCCCGTGGTCGGGCCGGTGCACCTGGTAGAGGTCGATCCAGTCGGTGTCGAGCCGCCTCAGGCTGTCTTCCACGGCGCGCACGATCCAGCGCCTGGAGTTGCCGCTCCGGTTGCGCCCTTCCCCCATCTTGAAGTGCACCTTGGTGGCGAGCACGACATCGTCCCGGCGCCCCTTGAGCGCCTTCCCCGTGATCGTCTCGGACTCCCCGCCGGAGTACATGTCGGCGGTGTCCACGAAGTTGATCCCGTGGTCGAGGGCAGCGTGGATGATCCTCACGCACTCCTCGTGGTCGGGGTTGCCCACGGCTCCGAACATCATCGTGCCGAGGCAGTGCGCACTGACCTCGATGCCGGTCCCGCCCAGAATTCGGTATCGCATGCTCATGCGGCCGCACTCTAGGAGTTGAAGTGCACTCCAGATCAAGCTTTTTCGCTCGGGACGGCAGTGAGCGGTGGCGGCCCCGCCGGGCCGCCAC